>NZ_JBVVPN010000006.1:0-28959 GCF_055811035.1 Bradyrhizobium sp. MI1.10 | reverse complement strand
CCCTTGTTAAAAAAAATATATGATTAATGCCAAACGCACCCCATGATCTTTTTACATCTACCCTTGGCGTGGGGGGGGGGGGCCGGGGCGGGGGGGGGGCCCCTGCCGTCGCACGCAGTCCGTTCATCGATAATTCGGGGTGGAATGAAGATACGCGCGCATGCGGAAAGTCATGTCGTCGAACTCGACGACGGATCGCAATGGCAGATCTTTCCCGGCGATCTCGCGACCACGCTGAGCTGGAAGCCCGAAACCGACCTGCGCCTGGAGCGAAGCTGCGACCGGGTGAGTTCGCATGAGCTGGTGAATGACACCGATCAAAGCCGCGTCCGGGTGATTGCCGCGGGCGAGACCTGGCCCGATGGCGAGGTTAAGAAAGCGTTGAAGGGGAAATAGGGCGCGCCTGCAGCGGGTCGGATACCCCCAGTTTTGGGCCTGTCGCTTTACGGTCGATTCGCTTCCGTCTGCGCACAATGCGTGAATGCAGGAGCTGTTCGACATCATCCGCGCTAATCCCTGGCCGTTCGGCGCCGGGTTGTTCGTCGTCATCCTGATGATCCTCGCGGAGAACTTTGGGCGCGGTATTCAAGGCGACGGTACCGTCAGTGACTTCTCGGATTCGGACGGTGGCGGCTGCGGCGACGGAGGAGGCGGCGACTAGCGCCCGTCAGCGGCGAACGCGCTTCGGCTAGTCCTCCTGCAAATCGGCCGCGATGCCTGCGAGCCACCGGCGAATGCTTGCCTCGGCCTTGGCATCGAGCCCGGCGGCCAGCCGCTTCTCCAACGCGATCACCCTTTCCCGGCACGCTTTCAAAAGCGTCGCGCCGCGCGGCGTCAGTGTCCATTGCTGGATGCGGCCGTGGACGGGATGCGGCGTCATCACAATCGCACCGTCACGTTCGAGATTGCGGATGATGACGCCGACGGTCTGGGGCGTCAGAAAGGTGAGGCGGGCAATGTCGGCGCCCGAGAGGCCCGGATAGGCGTTGAGCATGGTCAGCACCGCGAATTGCGGTGAGGTGACACCGAGATCGGCCAGCGACCGCTCCATCGTCAGACGGACCGCGGCGTGGGCTTGGCGCAGCAGATAGCCGAGATAGCCCTGCTCGCCGCGCTTGCCTTCCCCTGGGGCTGGCACGCGCACCGCCGGGGCAGACGTGGGGGCCTTCCGCCGCGGTTGCGATCTCGTGATATCAGGCGGCTTGCGCAACATGTAAGTGCTCTTATAATGTCTCAGCACTCTTACAATACCACGAGGTGAACGGCAATGTCACACGCCCGCAGCGAATACGAGGATTTCAAGAGGATCGCGCCCGACGCGTATGAGCTGGTGCTGGCGCTCGGCCAGGTCGCGGCCAAGGCCGGCCTCGACAAGCAGCTTCTCGAACTGGTCAAGCTGCGGGCATCGCAGATCAACGGCTGCGCCTTCTGCCTGCAGCATCACATCCTGCTTTCGGAGCGGATCGGCGTGCCCGTCGACAAGCTCAATTTGGTCGTGGCCTGGCGCGAGGCGCCGATCTTTTCCGCGCGCGAACGTGCCGCGCTGGCCTGGGCCGAGGCGCTGACCTGCCTGCCCGACGGCGTCGGCGAAGACGTGTACGCCGAGGCGAGCCGTGAATTCTCCGAGACTGAGCTGACGTACCTGACCTCGGCGGTCGCCTCGATCAACGTCTGGAACCGTTTCGGTGCGGCGTTTCGCTGGACGCCGGCGACGCGGCCCGTCGAAGCCAATGCCGCAGCGTCCTGATTGCAACGAAGGGAGATCACGATGACAGCAATGAGTGTTCCCACCGCGCCGCGCCCGGCGTCATCGCGTTCGATGGCGATCGCCGTCGTCGGCGGGCTTGCCTGCGCGCTTGCGATCGGCAAAGCGCTGCCGGTGACGATGGACACCATTTCCGGCGCACTCTCGCCGCTCTGCGCCACCGCCGCCGAAAGCTCGCCGCTCGACAAGGTCGAACCGATCGGCTCCTACCCGCTGCCGAACGTGCCCGGCAAGCGCGTCACGATCGTGCGCGTGTTCTACGGCCCCGGCGGGTTCTCGCGGCCGCATCGTCACGCAGGATCCGTCACCGCCTACATCACCAAGGGCGAGATCCGCTCCCAGCTCGGCGGCGGCCCGGTCGAGACGTTCGGCGTCGGCCAGTCCTTCTTCGAGCCGCCCGGCTCGACCCATCTGGTCTCGGCCAATGCGAGTACCACGGAGCCGGCAGAATTGATCGCGGTGTTCGTGGCGGACGAGGGCGCGCAACTCACGACGTTGCTGGATTGATCCGTAGCCCGGGTGAGCGAAGCGACACCCGGGGCAGTCGTCGCGTGAGTCCCGGATGTCGCTTCGCTCATCCGGGCTACGTTACCAGCGTGCTCTCTCGTCAGCCGCCGTAGGATGCTGGATCAGGATTGTCCGACGGATGCTCGAACGACTTCTTCATCGACACCGGCATGGGTACGTGAAAGTTCAGGCCGCGCGGCGGCACCGGCTCCATGAACCATTTGTTGTAGATCTGCTCGATCTCCGGGCTCTTGTAGAGTTTTGCGGTCGCGCGATCGACCACCGCCTTGAACGGCGCGTCGTCCTTGCGCAGCATGATGCCGTAAGGCTCCGGATCGGAGAACGCGCCGGTGCTGATCGCGTACAGCGACGGATCCTTCGAGGAGGCGATCATCGCCGCCAGCTGGATGTCGTCCATGACGAAGGCCACGGCCCGGTCGGTCTCGACCATCAGGAACCCTTCGGGGACATCCTTTGCGTTCATCACGGTGATGTCGAGCGAGCGGGCCGCATTGGCCTTGTTGAGCTGCGTGATGTTGGTGGTGCCCGAGACCGAGACGACGGCCTTGCCCTTGAGATCGTCGATTTGGTCGAGCTTCGAAGTCTTCTTGGACACGAAGCGGCTCGCCGTGAGGAAATGCGTGTTGGTGAACCACACTTGTTTCTGGCGATCGGCGTTGTTGGTCGTCGAGCCGCATTCGAGATCGACGGTGCCGTTCGCCATCAGCGGAATGCGGCTGGACGAGGTGACCAGGTTCTCGTTGACCGCGAGCTTGTCCAGCTTGAGCTCGGCCTTGATCTCCTCGACGATCTTCATGCAGATGTCGATGGCGTAGCCGACGGTCTTCTGCTTCTCGTCGATATAGCTGAAGGGCACCGCGCTGTCGCGCACGCCGAGTGTGATCGCGCCGGTGTCCTTGATCTTCTTCAAGGTCCCGCTCAATTCCTGCGCATGAGCCGGCACGCCGAACGCGACGGCCAGAACGGCCACTATAGTGAGACAACGCATGTGCCTTCCCTTCATCCTGTTTACCCGCGGGGAGGAAAGCAATTCTGAGGCCAGACAATTTCGAGGCCAGAGAAGGCTCCGTCATAAGGAGGCCGGGCCGGTCAGGCGGTGTGCGTGCAATTCGCTGTCATAGGACCGTCATCAGACAGTTTGGTTGGCTGTCTAGATGGCGCAAGCAGCGTCAATTCTCGTCGCCGCCCGATCCCTCGCGCAGGTCCGGCTTGAGCACGTCCTCCGGCAGCGCATGTGCCACGGGCTGCGGCGTGCCGGCGATCTCCGGGCCGACCTCGCGGCCGCGGGCATGGATCAGACGCTCGTACGCCGAGACCAACGTGACGTAAGGACTGACCCAGATCCAGCCGTCGCGGGTGAACACCTGCACGTCGAAATGCAGGTGCATCGAGGTGCCGGCGGGATGATCGAGATAGTTCGAGACCACGCCGATCTTCTCACCCTCCGATACGATGCGACCATTGAGCAGGCCATCGGCGTTCAGCGCCTGCGGGTTCATATGCATGTAGCGGAAACGGATGTGTTCGGTCCGGCTGTTGATTTGCAGCGTCACGGCCTGGTCCTTGGAAGCGCGTATGACCCTCGCATCGCGCACGGCGACGATGGCGCGCTGCTTGGGATCACAGGCTTGGCGGCCTTCACCAGGCGATGGGCACTCAGCCGCGCGGATGTCCTCGCCCTGATGGCCATAACCGCCGCCGCATTGCCAGACCTCGAAACTGCGGGATTCGCAGAAGTTGTCGCGCCAGGGGTAAGCGGTCGTGCTCTCCATCTTGTCGCGCTTGGCATAGGATTGCGAGTGTACGAAAGCGGGCGCCTTCTCGAGAGGAAAGCGGATCTGTGCGTAGGCCATCACGTCGGGATGGCCGCCCTGCTTGCGATAACCGGTGTTCGGGATGATGTCGCCGCTCGGCCGATAGGTGAAGTCCGGGGAACGCGCCGCGGGACGATCGAGAATGTTGGAAGCGATGTCCGTGAGCGGCCGCATGCGCTGGCCGCCCGCCACGCGCAGCGCCTTCAGGAAGCGCTCGGCGACCGGATAGGCCTCCTTGCAGGCAAGCCGCCGCGGCTTGGCGACGCTGTCGAGGCATTGGATCGACACCACATAGGCGACGCCGAAACGGGTGAAAGCGTAGCGCACATAGCCTTCCCGGATGAATTTGCGCAGGTCCGGGTAGAGCGCTGCGAGCGGTTTGACCGGCTCGCCCTTGCCGCCCGAGGGATCGGCAATGTCATAGACGAGCGCCGAACCCGTGATCTGCACCTCGACCGGTCTTGCGAAGACCCGGCTCGGCATGCCGTCTCCGGTACCAGGCTCGAACGAAAAGGTCGCGCTGTAGCCGGCGGGGCCGGCATCGAACATGTCGACGGAATTGAAGTCGGCCTGGTAGCGCGACAGCGCGACGGTCGCTGGCGCACCATTGCGCCGTGCTTCGAAATACGCAGCAGCGTCGAACGGCAGCAGCACGGGCACGGAGCTGCGGGAGATGCCGGTGAAGAATTGCGAGGAGATCGCGTTGAGCTGCACCAGCGCCGGCATCGTGCGCGGATCATAGCGCGGCATCGAACGACGGGGCGCGAAGATGAAATCGTCCGCGACCCGGGGATGGGCGTTGATTTCGGTGCGCAGCTGATCGAGCGCCGCGCGCCAATCGACGCGCAGCGCCGTGAGCGAGGGGCTGCGGAATTCATCCGCAGTGAGCGGAGAGGCAATGAGGAGCGAAAGCGACGCCAGAAGTTGCGAGACGAAGCGGAAACCTTTCCCAACCACTGTCTCGCCCCCCGGCGGCACCTGTTGCGCTCGCGTTGGCCCCGTCAGTCCTTGGCGCGCTCGGAGTAGGAGCCGTCTTCGGTCATCACGACGATTCGGGTGCCGACGGCGATGTGCGGCGGCACCGTGGTGCGCAGGCCGTTCGAGAGCACGGCGGGCTTGTAGGACGAGGAGGCGGTCTGGCCTTTGGTCACGGGCTCCGTCTCGACCACTTCCAGCGTCACGCGCTGCGGCAGGGCGATCGATACGGGATTGGCGCCGTGCAGCGACAGCTTGACCGTCATGCTCTCCTGAAGATAGGCCGCCGCGTCGCCGATCACGTCCTTGGAGACCTGGACCTGGTCATAGGTCTCCGGGTTCATGAAGTGATAGCCGTCACCATCTTCGTACAGGAAGGTATAGTTGCGCTCTTCGATCGTGGCCTTCTCGACCTGGTCGGTGGTCTTGTAGCGCTCGGAGATCTTTACCCCGTCCGAGATTCGGCGCATTTCGATCTGGCTGACCGGGGTGCCCTTGCCGGGATGGATGTTCTCGGCGGTCACGACGACATATAGCTTGCCGTCTTGCTCGATCACGTTGCCCTTGCGAATAGAACTGGCGATGACTCTCAAAGCTGTATTTCCTGCTTGCTTGGCCCGGCTCGGGCCAGGACGTGGTCAAATTGATGGGGGACCTGGGGCCCCAAATCAGACCGCGGCACCCGTTTCGGGCCGCAACATACTGGTTTTGCCGTTGGATGCCAGCATTTTGCTGGCCTGCGGGACGGCCGGTTAATGGCTGGGGACAAGCCGATGTCGCCGTTCTGGTCCCCCTCGCGGCATCTCGACCGCCGGCCCTTCCTGCAGGCCAGGGGAGCAATCACCGGGGCTCTACGGGGATTTTTCGCCGAGCAGGGCTTTGTCGAGGTCGAAACCTCCGTTCTCCAGGTCTCTCCGGGCAACGAGACCCACCTGCACGCCCCCCGGACCGAGATCGTGCGACCCGACGGCAGCCGTGTGAGCCGATATTTGCGGACTTCGCCGGAATTCGCCTGCAAGAAGCTGCTGGCGGCCGGGGAGACCCGGATTTTCGAGTTCGCCCGGGTGTTCCGGGACCGCGAGCGCGGCGACCTGCATTTGCCCGAATTCACCATGCTGGAATGGTACCGGGCAGGCGCCCCCTATGACGCCATCATGGCCGACTGCGTCGTCCTCATCGGCCGCGCCGCCCAAGCGACCGGGATTGGCACCTTCGCCTTCCGCGGCCGGACCGCCGATCCCTTCGCCGAGCCTGAACTTGTGACGGTGGCCGGCGCCTTCGAGCAGTTTGCGGGAATCGACCTGCTTGCGACCATTTCCGGTGGCGAAGGCGACCGCGCCGCGCTTGCCCGGGCCGCTGCCGGCAAGGTCCGTGTGGCCGAGGACGACACCTGGTCCGACATCTTCAGCAAGGTTCTGGTCGAGCATGTCGAGCCGCATCTGGGGCAGGGGCATTTGACCATTCTGTTCGAATACCCATCTCCAGAGGCGGCACTGGCGCGCGTGAAGGCAGGCGATCCCCGCGTTGCCGAGCGGTTCGAGATCTACGCCTGCGGTGTCGAGCTCGCCAACGGCTTTGGCGAACTGACCGACGTCGAGGAGCAGCGCAAGCGCTTCACGCAATCCATGGCGGAGAAGCAACGCCGCTACGGCGAAGCCTATCCGCTGGACGAGGACTTTCTGGCCGCGGTCGCGGCGATGCCGGAGGCGAGCGGCGTCGCGCTCGGTTTCGACCGGCTGGTGATGCTGGCGAGCGGCGCATCGCGAATTGATCAGGTGGTCTGGACGCCGCCTGCAAATGAAGCGTTAAGCGAGACATGATGAAGAGCAATCTTGCGCGCACATTGCGCGAGCCGGCCGAACTTGTCGCCGAGCAGCTGGTATCAGCCACAGCGCTGCCGGTGCTCGATCGCGTTGCCGCACGCTATGCGGTTGCGATCACGCCGGCGCTGGTCGATCTGATCGACAGGTCCGATCCCGACGATCCCATCGCGCGGCAATTCGTTCCGACTGCCGCGGAGCTCGAGATGCAGCCGGGCGAGAACGCAGATCCGATCGGCGATCATCCGTACTCGCCGGTTCCCGGGATCGTGCATCGCTATCCCGACCGTGTGCTGTTCAAGCTCGTTCACGTCTGCGCGGTCTATTGCCGCTTCTGCTTCCGCCGCGAGATGGTTGGACCCGGCAAGGAGAACGCGCTCTCGGACGGCGCCTATCGCGCCGCGATCGACTACATCCGATCGCACAGCGAGATCTGGGAGGTGATCCTGACCGGGGGCGATCCCCTGATGTTGTCGCCGCGGCGGATGAGCGAGATCATGGCGGATCTTGCCGGAATCGATCACGTCAAGATCATCCGCCTTCACACCCGCGTGCCCGTGGCCGAGCCCGCGCGCATCAGCGAGGAGATGGTCGGGGCGCTCAAGGTCGAAGGCGCCACCACCTGGGTGGCGCTGCATGCCAACCATGCGCGCGAACTGACGGGGCCCGCGCGTGCCGCCTGCGCGCGGCTGGTCGATGCCGGAATTCCCATGGTAAGCCAGTCCGTGCTTTTGCGCGGCGTCAATGACAACGCGACCGCTCTGTCGGATTTGATGCGAGCTTTCGTCGAATGCCGGATCAAGCCCTATTATCTGCATCACGGCGATCTCGCGCCCGGCACGGCGCATCTGCGAACGACGCTCGCCGAGGGGCAGGATTTGATGCGGCAGCTGCGCGGACGGGTGTCGGGACTGTGTCAGCCCGACTATGTCATCGACATTCCCGGCGGCGCCGGCAAGTCGCCGGTGGGACCGAATTACGTGTTGCCGATGCAAAATACCGCACCTGATGCGGGTGATGCGGCATCGGAAACGCGCTATCGTATCGTGGATTATTGCGGCGACGTTCACCTCTATCCGCCCGAGACCTGATTGGTCGTGATGGAGATTCTGGCTCGAGGAATGGAGGGAGAGACATGAAGAAGATCATGGTGGCAGTATCGCTCGCGGTCTTGCTCGGCGGCGCGGCGGTCGCGCAGACCGGCGGCACGAAGGGATCGACATCGGGCGGCGCGGCGTCCGGATCGCTGCCGCAGGCACCCGTGGGCCATCGCCAGCCGCGCGTCGGCGACGTGCCCAGCGAGAAGAACCTGAGCGACCCGAACGATCCCCTCAGCAAGGAAAATCAGGCGCTCGACAAGAAGATCAAGAGCATCTGCCGCGGCTGCTAGGCGCCGGAGCAGCGGGCAGGGTGCGACAGCCTCACCCCGCCCGCGATCGTTCGGTCAGGCGGAGCGCTCGTGCAGCCCTGCGCGTTTGGTGTTGCGCCGGATCTCGACCGCGTCAGCGAGCTGTTTGAGCACGGTTGCCGTGGTCGCCCAGTCGATGCATCCGTCCGTGATGCTCTGGCCATAGGTGAGCGGCTTCCCCGCCACCACGTCCTGGCGTCCGGCGACGAGATTGCTCTCGACCATCACCCCCATGATGCGGTTCTCGCCGCCGGAAATCTGGCCGGCGATGTCGGCTGTCACGAGCGGCTGGTTTTCCGGCTTCTTGCTCGAATTGGCGTGGCTCGCATCGACCATCACGAGCGGTGCGACGCTCGCTTTCGCCAGATCGTTGCAGGCCGCTGCGACGCTTGCCGCATTGTAATTCGGCGTGCTGCCGCCGCGCAGGATGATGTGACAATCCTCGTTGCCCGCGGTTGAGGCGATCGCCGAGCGGCCGAGCTTGGTCACCGCCATGAAATGATGCGGATTCGAGGCCGACTTCACCGCGTCCGCCGCGATGCGCACATTGCCGTCGGTGCCGTTCTTGAACCCCACAGGGCAGGACAGCCCCGAGGCCAGCTCGCGATGGATCTGGCTTTCGGTCGTGCGCGCGCCGATCGCGGCCCAGGACACGAGGTCGGCAATGTATTGCGGCGTCGTCATGTCGAGGAATTCGGTGCCGGCGGGCAGGCCGAGATTATTCACGGCCGAGAGCACGTTGCGCGCCAGCCGCAGGCCCTTGTTGATGTCGAAGCTGCCGTCCAGATCAGGATCGTTGATCAGGCCCTTCCAGCCGACCGTGGTGCGTGGCTTCTCGAAATAGACCCGCATCACGATTTCAAGTTGATCGGCAAGCTCTTCGCGCAAGCTCGCGAGGCGCTCGGCGTATTCGAGCGCGGCCCTGGGATCATGCACCGAGCAGGGGCCGACCACGACCAGAAGCCGGTCGTCCTGGCCATTGAGGATCGCGTGGATGGCGTTGCGTGCCGCCATCACCACGCGCGTCGCGGTGAGCGTACGCGGGACTTCCCGCATCACCTCTTCAGGCGTGCTCAGTTCTTTCAGTTCGCGGATACGAAGATCGTCGGTCGTGCTCAGCACGGCGGGCTCCTTGTCATTTTGAGACCCTGCCGGCCAATAAAAAAGCCGCCAGGTCTGGCGGCTGTTCGGACTAGATGCTGCAATTTGTCAGATTGAGCGTGATCCTCCCACCGCCAGCGAGCTGTCGTAGCTAAAATACCAATAAAAGCTGGTGGTGACGGTGATCATGGCCAGTCATATAGCGCGCGATCGGCGGGTTGTCACCCCCTAAGCGAGGTGAGGATCACGGGGCGCCTCAACTGTTGCTTTTGCGTGCCGCCAGCGCCATGCCGATCAGCGTGGCGCCACCGAACAGCAGGTTGATGCCGACGAGGATGCCGATCGCCCATTCCGCCGAGCTCGGCAATCCCGTGATCACCATGAACGAGATCGCGATATCGACGAGGCCCGAGATAAGAAGCCACGACCAGCGGCCGCCCGGCTCGCGGCGGTGCTCCAGCGCGTACATGATGGTGGCGATGCCCTCGGCGAGGAAATAGGCGCCGAGCACGATGGTCAGCGTCAGCACGGCCTGCATCGGTCGCGCCAGCAGCAGCATGCCTGCGAGCACCGCGAGCGCGGCCGAGATCAGCGACCACCAGAAGCCCGGCGTGCTGCGCGCCCAATAGGTGGCGATCAATCCGCCGATGCCGCTGATCAGGAACATCCAGCCGAGGAAGATCGCAATCGCAAGGCTTGCGAGCGGCGGCAGGATCAACGCGGCAACGCCGAGCACTGCAAGCAGGATGCCTTCGAACAGGAAGGCCTTCCAATGTGCCTTGACCGTCCGGCTCATGGCGGATTGCAGCCGGGAAAAATCCTCAGGCGATGTCATGGGCGGGCTCCGGATCGACAGGTGTGTGCTCGATCCAGTCTAGTACGTGCACACCGCGCTTGCCATCCCGCGGCTCAGCCGCCGCCGTGCGCCGACGAAAAACCTTCGCCGCTGGTGCGGATGCGGTTGCGCCCGAGAACATAGATCGCGGTCGTGACGATCAGAAGTGCGAGGCCGAGCAGGATCGAGACCAGGCCGATCGGGATCAGGGCCAGGGTCAGATTGCGCTCGGGGTTGATGAGCCAGTGATGGATTGAGGTCAGCACGAAGGCGAGCCCGAGAAAGCCGACGCCGCCGCCCGCGAGCAGCAGCGCCCACATCCGGCGGAGCTGGCTGAGGCGCTCGCGCGCGACCTCGGTCCGGGGCGCGTGATGGCGCGCGACGCGCCGCACCAGGCGGATGGCGAAGGCGATCGAGCTGAAGCCGATCAGCAGGCTCGCGCCGCCCAACCACATCCGCAGCGTCGGATCGAGATCCGGCATGCGCTGGAGTGTGAGCAGCGGGAAGTCGAACGCCGAATGCAGGGCGAGCGGGCCTGCGAAGATCAGCAGCCGGCTGGAGAGACGGGCCCAGTCGCGATGATGGCGGTTCGCACCCAGCGCCGTGCCGGCGCGCGCGATGGTCAGATAGGCGCCGGCGATGATGCCGAGCGCGCCGTGGAATGGCACGGTCAGCACGCTGCGCAATGCAGCCAGCGAGCGCCACATCTCCGCGTGCTGGACGAGATAGGCGAGGTTCTCGTAGGCGGCGAAGCCCAGGCCGACCGCAGCGCCATAGACCACGGTGTCCATCGGATTGGCGAAGGTCCGCCGCTTGGTCGAGGCGACCAGCACGATCGCGATCACCTTGACCGCTTCCTCCGGCAGCGCGACGCCGAAGATCGAATGCATGGCCAGCGCCGCCCACGGGTTGTCCGGAGCCGCGACCATTTTGGCGAAAGGGGCGCGGGCCAGGCCCAGCAGCGAAATGCTGGCCGCGCCGAGCAGGAACGCGGTCCAGACCTGGGCCGGCGGTCCCGGGCGTTCCTCGGCGGCAATGACAAGCCACAGCATCAGCAGCGCCGGGGCAATGGCGGCCGTTCCGATGACGGTGGGTAAAGCTTCAATCAGGTACATCGGCGCCGAAAATAGGTTCCCTTGATCCGCTTATCCACATTGCCCGATGCGACCTTGTGTCATGCGCTTGCTGTCGCGTCGCTTAACAAGCGCGACAGCCTACGTTCATTAGGACGGTCGCCGAGGTGTAGAATATGGAGCGCAATCAATCGCATGACAGAACCACCTCGTCGTTTCTGACAACGGTCGCGCGCCTGTCATCGGATCGCGATTGGTAAGTCAGATCAAGGCAATGTGCAGGTTTCTTCGATTCACGATGAACGTGTCGCCGCGGCAAGTCCAGAGCCGGGATTGCCCCGTGCGGGCTATGCACGGCCGGGCGACGGCCTAGTCACGCCTGGTCGCGCGGGATGGCGACGCGGTCCGGCGGGCCCGGAGTTGCTCCACCTCCCAGAAGGCGCGTATGAGGCACGTGCCGAGGCAGAGCACGATGAGCAACAGCAGGAAGGCCTGATCGACGGCGGGGATGTGGGTCATGGCAATGATAAAGCAACCGCTATGCCACCGCGTTCCTTCCCGGCCTGCACCACGTGCAGGGCTGCCGCTCCCAAGCCCGCTTTGACTCAATGCGTGGTGAACGGCGGCGGTGCGTCGGGCGCCACGTCGAAAGCGCCGAGATGGAATTCCTCGCCGATGGACGCGTCCGGCTCGGAATGCTGCGCCATCAGCGTGAACGCTGCCTGCGGGTATTGCTTCCAGATATCGAGATCGCCGGCGGTGATGGTGAGCCAGCCGAAGGTGTACATGTAGCGTCCCGGCTCGGTGACCCGGCCGACCTTGTCCCAGGTGATCTTATCGACCGTGATCTTGTCGACTGCCATTCGGTCCCCCGATCGCAAGTCTGCAAATGATGCCCGGCACGAGGCGCGGACCTTCAAAAGCTTATCTCGAAATAGGGCTGCGATAGGGCGGCGAGGCCGGCGGTTCAGGCCGATTGCAGCATGGGCGAGCGGACGATCAGCCGGACGACGTCGTCCCGCGACTGCTTTTCCGCGAATTTGACAGCAAAGCCGTTTTCGAATTTGCGGATCACGCGCCCGACACAAGCGCCGACCGCAAGCGGAGTTCCCACTGGCGGATCGTATTCGCAGGATATGGCGACACCGGCCGTGGAGACGTCGATGATGAAGCAGGCATGGGTGTTGCCGTCGGCGAGCGTCAGGAAGGTGTGCGCGACCTGCGGAACGAAGCGCGCGTCATTCCGCAGCTCCTGGACACTGGCGTCCTTTTGCTTCTTCTCGAGCCAGGTCAGCTTTTCCGACATCCAGGCGCGCCGGGCCCGCGTCATGTCGAGCTCCATCAGGAAGCCCGATTTCAGCGTCGCGCTGATGGTGCACTGGAATTCGCCAAAGTCCTGGAAGTAGGAGGTCACGCGCTCGCCGACTTTGCCGACCACGGGAACGTCGACCATCATGCGGAACGGCGAGACGCGGCTGGTGCGGCAGGCGAAGGTCCGGAGCTTGCCCTCGCAATCGTACCAACGCGGCAGCGAGTAGCTGCCACTCACGGTGACTTGCACGGCACGCTGTCTGAGGAATTCTGCGACGGACATGGGCGCCAATCGTGGTTCGGAGGGTTCCGTAGTTCCACGGTAGCAATCAAATTCTAAGCAAATGATACCGGCGCTCACGAGCAGGGGTAAATTTTTGGTAAATGCGCCGGTCGAGACAGGCGGCATAGCGCCGCGATTATCAGTCCCGTGACCTCACGATCGCGTCATCCGAGCAGCACCAGCAGGGCCAGCACGCCAAGGGCCATGACGAGCTTGATCGTCGCGCAGGCCACGCTGCTCGGTCTTCTCTCAAATCCGAACCACGGCAATGAATGCTGCATCGCGCGCGTTGCGACTGCTTCGACGATGGCGAACAAAAGAGCGATTCCGGCGAGGAAGGACCACGATGTATCCGGAAGCATCCATGTCGAGAGCGACGCGGGAACGGACGCTTTCAGCGATGCCAGCAGCGCGAACCATCCGAACAGGGATACGAAGCCCTTGATGATTTCGGGCCCGATCGTGCCGGGCTCGATACGGATGCCGATCTTTCCAAGAGCGAGTTCGATGCGCTCGCCATCGCTGAAGAAGAGGAAGGCGCCGAGGTAGAGCGGAACGCGCGACTGAAACAGGAGTGCGATGATGCCGAACAGCACGGCGTAGCCGTAGGCGTCAGCGAGAATGTTCGTGCCGGCCGTAGGCGACGGCGCAGCCGTGGCCCGAGGCAGCGATCTGGCGCGCGCCATGTGCTCCAGCATTCTGGCGCGCCGTTCCGGCGCGTAGGCTGCCGTCCGGTGGATCCATGGCGGCGGCGCCGGCGAGGCAATCCCGGCCTGGTCGTCCGAGGGAGATTTATGCTGCGCCATGGGCCTGCATCTGGTTCCGTCTGGACATTGGTCGGAGGCGAGGGGGAAGGAGGTTCATTGCGAGGGCGGCAGATTTCGCCGCGTCATCCAAACGTCCGGATGATGGCGCTCCCTAGCGGAATCGAACCGCTCTCTCCACCGTGAAAGGGTGGCGTCCTAACCGATAGACGAAGGGAGCAAACCCAGGGCCCCGCCGCTTTTCGCGGCACGGCCGCTGGCCGCCCGAGTCATGCCCGGCGGCTGCAGCGGGCGAACCTATAATGGCCTTTGGCGCCCTGGGCAAGCCGTTCGGGAACGGTCTTTTGGCACCGGTGGAGCCTCCCACCCCGGATCAGTCGCGGGCGAATTCAACGGTTTCTTAGGTTCCCTAAGCTAGCGCTGGGCTGGGGAGAATTTGAGCCGATGCCACCGCCCAAGAAGCGCGCAGCCCGCAAGTCGCTGTCGCAGCATGCCTGGATCACGCTCGACGGCGGATTCGCGGCACGGCAATGCCTGGTCCAGGACATCTCCGCCACGGGCGCCAAGATCACGCTGGACGAGGATGCGAGCCAGCTCCCGGGCGTGATCCGGATGGCATTCGCACGCGATGCGCGGACCGGGCGGAGCTGCCAGGTGGTGTGGCGCCGCGGCAAATCGGCCGGCATCAAGTTCATCTGAAGCGACCCCCGATGGCGCGCGGCGCCGGTCCGGGCTAGAACGGCCCGCATGCGTGCGCCGCTCCTCATCCTGATCTCGTTGCTGACGACGTCCGCGGCCGCGGCGGAAGCCTTGCGTCTCCCGCCTGCGGAGCGCCCACAGGCCGGCAAGGACTTGCCGCTGAAGGGTGCCGGCGGGAGCGCGAAAGCGGGCTCTTGCGCCGCCTATGGCCGCGGCTTCCATCTGGTCGAGAGCACCGGCACCTGCGTCAAGATCGGCGGCTCGATCAGCATCGAGACCACGGTCAGGCGCTGACGTCGATGCCGCCGGACATCATGCGGCCCGAGATCATCGTCCCGTTCGTGATGTATTGCGCGCTGCTGTGGTGGGTCGGCCGCGGCCTGAGCTGGACCGCGCGGCTCGCCACCGCGGCCGTCACGCTCGTGCTGATTTTCTGCGTGCTGCTGTTCGAGCGCGGCTGGCCTTAAACAAAAAACGCGAAAACAACCCCATGCACAGTAGCCGCCACCTCCCGGCGGCGCGCGGCGAAGTGCGGATTCATCGTGCTCTCAACGGAGTTTAGGCCGCATCACCGCTCACGACATCGGCGGTGCCACAAATTGCGCAAAACCGGGCCGTTTGCCGAGCTCGGCGAGCCAGCGCGTCAGATGCGGCTGCGCGGGCCGGGTGATGCCCTCGACGCCGAGCCAGCGCCGCGCATAGGCGCCGATCGCAATGTCGGCGAGGGTGAACGCATCGCCGTCCATGAACGGACGCGTGGAGAGCAGACGGTCGGCGATGGCCCAGACCTCGGCGGCGGCATCCGCATCCTTCTGCAGCTGGATCATGTCGCGCTCGGCGGGCGGCGTGCGCACGAGGCCCCAGAACACCGGGCGGTCGACCGGCTGCACCATCGACAGCGTCCAGTCGAGCCAGCGGTCGACGCTGGCGCGCAGCTTCGGCGCCTCGGGATAGATTTGCGTGCCGCGCCCGTGCGCGAGGCAGAGATAGCGCATGATCGAATTGGATTCCCACAGCGTGAAGTCGCCCTCGACCAGCGTCGGGATCCGCGCATTGGGGTTCATCGCGAGATAGTCGGCCTCGCGGGTCTTGCCGAAGGCCATGCCGGCGTCGATGCGCTCGTAAGCCAGGCCGAGCTCGGCGAGGCACCACAGCACCTTCTGCACGTTGACCGAATTGGCGCGGCCCCAGATCGTCAGCTTTTGGTCCGGCACATCATCCTCCCCAAGCTTTTCTTGGTGTCGTAGCCCGGATGGAACGAAGCGCAATCCGGGGTGCTTCGGCAGCGTCAGTCCCGGACGACGCGTGCGCTCCACCCGACAAGCGCGGGTGATAGCGGAATCCACTGCGGCGAGCGACGCGCGATTGCGCCGATCCTCTCATGCAAAAGGTCCGCATGCAAAAAGCTCCGCCTGAGGCGGAGCTTTCGTGCAGGGTCAAGTTGGTCAGGCGATCAGCGGCCGAAGAACAGCCATAGCAAGATGATCACCGGGATCGGCACACCCAGCATCCACAACAAAATTCCGCGTCCCATCGCGTCCTCCTCCAATTGCATTGTCGAAGAGAGAACGCTGCTGGCACGGGCTTGTTCCAGCGGCGAGCCTACCAATGGCCGGTGTTCGGCATCGACGACCACGGCTCCTGCGGCGGCTTCGGGTCACCCTTCTGCAAGATCTCGATCGAGTGCAAATCCGGCGAGCGGACGAAGGCCATGTTGCCGTCGCGCGGCGGACGGTTGATGGTGACGCCGGCCTTCATCAGCTTCTCGCAGGTGGCGTAGATGTCGTCGACCTCATAGGCGAGATGGCCGAAGAAGCGATCTTCGCCATATTTTTCCTCGTCCCAATTCCAGGTGAGCTCGACCAGCGGCGCACCGCGAGTCTGCGGCTGCTTCTTCAGCGCCTCAAGATCGTCCGACGAGCACAGGAACACCAGCGTGAAACGCCCCTTGTCGTTCTCGATGCGCCGCACCTCCGTCAGCCCCAGCGCATCCTGGTAAAACTTCAGCGCGACATCGAGATTGCGCACGCGCAGCATGGTGTGGAGGTATCGCATGGTTGTTGCTCCCTTGAACGGATGGGGTTTTGCTTTGGGCCGAGACGGCGGAGAAGGAGATAGCAGGAAATTGGGGGGAGGGGCAAAGGGTGGGTGCACGTGTGCGTGAGGGTGAAGCCCGCTGATGAAGCAAATCAGCCGGCGACTTCAATGCACTTTCACCGCAAATCCAGTGCCGCACACGCGCCACCGGCAACGTATGCGGGCCGGTCTGCTGCCGCGGCCTATTGCGCCGCGAGGCGCTTTCCGGCCTGCTCGATCGGCGGCATGAAGAGCGATACTGCGGTGCCTTCGGGGTCACGAAACTGGAACGTCTTGTTGCCCCATGGCATCGTTTTCAGCTCATGAACCAGGGTGACCTTGTCTTTCAGGCGCTCATACTCCGCATCGATGTCTTCAACCTGAAACTCGATCACGGCGGTGCGGTTTGCGCCGGGCTCGGCACTGTTTTCTTGCCAGAGCGCGACCGTCTCGGCAGCGCCGATTGCCAGGTTGGCGCCCGGCGTTACGATCTTGGCGAACACCGGCGCGAGCCATTCGGCGGAAACTCCGGTGACCATTTCATAGAACGAGACCATGATGTTGATGTCGGAGGCGATCAGGCGAGTGGAGGCGAACTTCATGGCATGTCCTTTGGTTGACCGCAGATTTGAGCGGCATCGCGGGGCTCGTCGCACACCGCTGCTGCCACCCTGATGTCAGCAGTCACGATGCCGTGCCGAGCGCGCGAACTACGGGCATGAATTGCGATGGCAATGCTGGACTGCGCCTCAAGTGAGACACGATGATCCCGGTGAAAGGGCTGGACTGCACCGTCACCGCAATTTTAGAGTCACATGGGCAGCGCGCCAGTTCGTTCGAGGCCTAAGCCCAGCCTCCAAGGAAGACGGGCCCCGTGATGACTCAACGCTTGGGCGTCCAGGTATCGAAGTTGCCGTCCTTCTTACCGACAGCTCTGGCCTTCTCAACCGAGATGCCGTCGCGGCAGGCGATGTAGGACTGAACCTGGGCGTTGGTCCCGGCTCGCTTCGCAACCCACATGTCACGCGTGAAGCCGTTCTTTGCCATGCAATCGAGCGCATGAGGGGTGCTGTTCGAGGCGGCGTGGGCGCCGATTGTTGACAGCAGCAATGCGGAAACAGCGATAATTGTTTTCATGAAATCTCCCAATGAAGCGCCTGTACAATAGCCGCCGTAAACAAAGCTACAAGGCGCTGTTGTCAGAACGCTCAACTTTCCAGATAGTCGATCGTTGGAGACTCTTCAGGTCGCTGGAGGTCGGGGCGTCGCGCCGGTCGACCGAAGGGGGACTCAATTGCAAGCTCCCGGGAGATATTGATGCGTTTTAGAACGGCACTTTTGGTTGCTTCACTCGTGGCGCCGTGGTGTGCGGCTCCGGACACGGCAAAGGCTGCGGGCAGCATGACGCTCTGCCTGCAGGCTGGCTTCTCGCAAGCCTGCTGCAAAGCCGAGGAAGCGAAGGGCGGTTTCAACGGTGACGGTGCCGATGCCTCTGCGCGCCGCTGGAATAGTCTTGCTATGTGCAAGAGCGGGAGTGCGCAGAAGATCAAGCGCTAGAAGACGAGCCCCTTCACGCGAAGCACCTCCACAGCGCTAACCGGGCCCTCAGAACGGTGATCCAAAACCGCGGAATTTGGCCACCTCACTCACGGGTGGACAGGCTTGTTTAGCCGTTGGCAGATGAACTCCTCGCGGAGATGACGCGACTAACCGCCATGGCCAATATTCTAGGCGAGCTTCTGTTCGCACTTATCCGCTCGATTGTTGCTGGATGGGCGTATGCGCTCTGGGTCAAACTGGCGACATGGCTCGAGCCGAAAATCCAACGGCGTTGGGTGAAGGTTGCCGTAGGAGGCCTCCTCGGCCTGGCAGCCTTTTTTATGATTCCGATACTGATGGGGCTGTTGGGCCTTTGAAGACAATGAAATCCGTTCTCATCCCCGCACTGGCAATCGGGGCGCCCGTCTCGACGGTGCTGCTCGTCATGGAGCAGCTCACCGACTACTCCATCGCTGTGATGGCATGGGAGATGCCGGGCATATCCGCAGCTTATCTTTTCTGGGGAGCTGTCGGCAGTTCCGTTTTCCTGGGCATCGCCATCACTTGGGCCGTGAATGCCATCGTTTACGGGGCGCCCGCCTTCGTCGTCCTCACGGTCGTCAAGCTGGCAATTCGCGGTTCGCCGAAGTGACCTGACAATGACGGTGATGCCAGATATCTACTTCTCGAGCCCGGCCTTCTGCCGCATCGTATCGATTAGCTCTGAGGCCTCTGCCTTGGTCAGATCCTTCTTGGGCAGCTCCTTGTGGGCCTGCTCGGCGAGGGTCTTGAGGTAAGATTCCTGGGCACCGGTCATCGGGTCGTCGCCGGAGACCCAATCCTTCGGATCCTTTTGGGTGTTGTCCGCCATCTTGTTGTCAGTCACGGCGATCTCTCCTTTTCAGGTTCAATGCCGGCTGACGCCTTTTGTTCCTTATTTGTTCGTGGCTGACCCATGACGCAGCAAGGGCCGCACTTGCCCCGATTCAGCGTCGGGAGATGATCACGGAACGGCCGGCAGCGATCGGCGTCTGCGCATGAGACCTATCTTGCGACTTGCCTTGCGCCCCCAATCGAGGATCGGTGCCTCAACCGCGACATGCAAGGCGGCGGCGAGACCGATGGAGAGCAGGATGCCGGCGATGATTGTCCCGACGATCGACAGACGCCACAGTCCGTCAAAGCTGGCGATCCATTTCACCACCAGATAATGGACGATATACAGCGCGTACGAAATCTTGCCGAGCCATTGCAGGATCGGTGAGAAGGATCGTCCTTCGGTCTCGACAGCGATCACAGCATGGATCAGCAATCCCGCACCTACGCCATAGGTCAGGACGCGCGCGAACTGCGCGTCGATCGCGCCGTGCACGAAAATCCAGTACCAGCCGGCCACGAACAGGCCCGCGGAAACGGCTGGGAAGTGGCGCGAAAAGCGCAATCGTCCGCTTCTCTGGAGATAGGCGATGACAACGCCGGCACCGAATTCCAGCACCAGCGGATGAAAGTAGATCCCGAACTCAAGGCCGAAGACGAGAGCAAGAATGACCAGGCCGAATCCAGCGAACAAGATCTCGAACAGCCGGTCCGGCTTGATCGCCAAGACGACCGCGACGGCGACATAGAAGTGCAGTTCGAAAGCCAGCGACCACGCCGGCCCGAGGTACCAATTCGGATATGTCCATGCGAAGATGGTTCCGAGGTCGAGAGCGGGGCGGTCGCCCGGCGCCAGCGCGATCCAGGAAGAGCTGATAAACGCCGCCAGCAACACCAGCCAATAGAGCGGAAAAATTCGGAGCGCCCGTCTGAAAGCGAAATCCAGCGGGTTGTGTTGTGCCGTCGCCGTGGTCGCGATGATGAAGCCGGAGATCACGAAGAAGATGTCGACGCCGCTCGCGAGAATCGTCAGCGCGCCCTCGGCGAGCTCGGGGCCGACCCTATCGGGTCGCGCACTGATTGCGTGTCCGCAGACCACCGACAGCGCAGCGACCCCGCGCATCGCCTGTATACCCGCGAAGATCCGCACCAAGCCCCGCCACGTTTATTGATACGCAATCTAGGCGAGAAACCCATTAAGGAACAGTTGCGCTGATGCGATAGAATGGCTGCTGGATGCGCTGGCGATGAGACATGCATCTCAAGGCGGATACATTTTGCTGAGCCTGTCATCGAAGGCACGACCATTGACGGCGTTGCCCTGCTATGCGGGTGCTTCTCAGCGGCGCCTGAGCAAGCGCCTCATCCTTCGAGACGACCGCTTCGCGGCCCCCTCAGGATGAGGCTCAGCTGCATCCGTCTCCGTTGAAGTGCTGCCGCCTACTCATTCCTCATCCTGAGGGCCCGCCGCAGGCGGGCGTCTCGAAGGATGGCCGCAGTCGAGCTTCCAGCCACATGTTTCTTCATGTGCGAGAGTCCCGCACGCGACGGCGCGTGAATCGAAAAACCGCCCCCGATTGCCGGAGGCGGTTCTCGAAAATCTGGCCAGAGAATTATCGCGACCGATATTCGCTTCGCGCGAGACGCCCTAGTGACCGGTGCCGGGCTTGGTCGTCTTTGGCGGCTTGCCGTCTTCGATCCGGCCTTCGTTGCGCAAGTCGCGACCTTCCTGGGCCTTCTTCTGGCTCTCGCGGGATTTGCCGTGTTCGTTCATCTCTTCTTTGATGAATCCGGCGCCTTCCTTCACTTTACCTTCAACGCTCATGACGATCTCCCTTGCTGGAGATGGGGCAACTCGCGGCGAGACCTGACCGTTCCGGTGCGCGCACGATTGTGAGGCGTGCATTGGCGACAGGTTCCAAAAAGATCCGCGTCATGATGGGTCATGAAATGGCCGCGCCGCCTTGTGGGAAGCGACGCGGCCGGGAAGCAAGCCGTACAGGAAACCGGCTTACTTCATGTTGCTGCGGGTCCTGGTGCCGCCCTGGTCGCTGCCGGGGCCGGAGCCGCCTTGGCCGGAGGCGTCGGGCCTCACCATTCCGCCCTTGCCCATGCCGTCATGGCTCATGCCGGTGGTGCCGCTCCTCATCGTGCCCTTGTCCGTGTTGGTCATACCGGGCTTCTGCATGTTGTCGGTCTGCGCGGCGGGGCCGGTCTGGTTCTGCGCAAAGGCGGAGCCGCACATGAGGCCGAGGGCGGCGGTCGCAATGACGAGCTTCTTCATCTCAAACTCCTGGTTGGTTGTGTGGGCCAACGGGAGCGCAGAAACCGTGTTCCTAAAACAAGGTGTTCCGGAGTGCAAAAATTCTCGTCTGCAACGAGGGTACTTTCGGTTCTGATTGACTCAGAACCGCTCCGGATTGTTGTGACGCGTTTTCTTCGCGCGAACTTGAAAACGCCCTACGCCGCAAGCCGCTGGTCGGTCGGGCCCGTCAGGTGCTTGAGCACTTCCGCATGCTCCAGGTCGGGAACCGCAATGGCCGTGTGGCTGTAGCTCGCATGGGTTCGTGAGTTTGCAATCCGGTCCAGGATCTCGCCGCCCTTGATGACGTGGAGGCCCATGCCCTCTCCGGACGGGAAGATCGCGAGCACCACGTCATAAGCCGTGATGACGGCCCGAAGCGCTTCGGCCTTGTCTTCGGCAATTTCGACGAACACGCGAACATCGGCCGCGAGTTCACGCAGCTCGTTAAAATCCAACACTTTGGGGTACTCCAACGCAACGATACTGAGAGGAGCTTGGAGGCGTTAGGTTACTGAAGTCTCAACGGCCTATGCCCAGCCACAGGTTTATCGACCAGGCGCCCCCGTCAGGCCGATAGACGCGCGGGCGTTGCCGCCTGCTCGGCGATGCGCCGGCACGGGAAGGACATCTGGAGCGGGGAGGGACGAAGCGCGCCTCGTACCCATACGGGCGTCACGCGATACACGCGTGACTTATGCGCGCTTTACTTGGCGTATCCCTGGGAGCGGAGCCACGCGATCTTGCGGTCGCCGTTGATCCAGTCGTCGGCGTCTGCCTTGCTGGTGAAGCCCTTGATTTCGCGCTGTTCGCTGTCCGGGTAATCCGCCAGGATTTTCCAGTCGTTGTCTGCAATGCGGACGGTTTTGAAGGTCACTTTTGTTTTTGCCATGCCGCATTATGCAGGAGATGGCCGGAAAAGAGAACCTGCCTTGTGACGGTCACCGGTGTGGCCCGGGCGCAGACCTCGGGGGCCAGCCTGATCGGCTTTGCGCGGCCAGGTCCCCGAAAAGGCGAAAGCCCCGCCTGGGGGAAGCGGGGCTCTCCGATGGGGGTGAAGCTTGGGGACTTCAAAGAGTTAGACGCCTCCGGGAGAAAATGGTTCAACGCGAAAACGGCGAAGGCTGCGGCATCGTTCCCACGGCGTCCGGCCCCCCGCAGAACCCCTGCTTGCGTTTTGGGCGTCGATGGGTTCTAAGCCCCGTCACTTCATGAAAGTTGGCATGAATCAGAAGCGCGTTGCGCGGTTGGACCGCGTCCTGAGCAAAGCCTGCTCGCGCGCACAGAAGGAAATTCAGACATGGCGAAGATGACCAAGACTCAGTTGATTGATGCAATTGCCGAGGGCACGCAGCTGTCGAAGAACGACGTGAAGTCGGTCATCGAGTACATGGCGACCGTTGGCTACAAGGAGCTCAACGAGTCCGGCGAGTTCGTCATTCCCGGCTTCGTGAAGATGTCGGTGGTGAACAAGCCGGCGACAGAAGCCCGCATGGGCGTCAATCCCTTCACCAAGGAGCCGATGCAGT
The DNA here is from genome assembly GCF_055811035.1 of Bradyrhizobium sp. MI1.10. NCBI lineage: Bacteria > Pseudomonadati > Pseudomonadota > Alphaproteobacteria > Hyphomicrobiales > Nitrobacteraceae > Bradyrhizobium > Bradyrhizobium sp. MI1.10. Next base: position 6,261 of record NZ_JBVVPN010000006.1, on the reverse strand, counting down.
TCGCGGCGAAACCGGCGAGCAAGTCGGTGAAGGCCTCGCCGCTGAAGGTGGCCAAGGACTCCGTCTAAGGGCTCGCTAAGGGTTCGCATTTTCGTTGCGGCGGCTCCTTTTTGCGGAGTGCTGCCGCGGAGTGCTGCAATGACTGCTTGCTTGTGCTGAACCAATAAGGAACTCTGGGCGATCGTCAGGCTTTGCTTCCGAGAGGGAGAAATCACATGACTGGTCTCAGCGAAGTAGAGATTCGAAATCGGGCCTATCACCTCTGGAAAGAGGCCGGCGAGCCTGCGGGCACGATGGACACCTTCTGGTACGAGGCCGAAAAGGAGCTTCTCGCCGAGCGGACCAAGCAAGGCGAAGTGCCGCCTGGGATGACCGACAATCTGCCGGTCTGACTGCGATGGTCTAAGAGGCGAGCGTCGACAGTTCTCAAAGCAGCCACCCGGCGTAACGCCCGGGTGGCTGCTTTGCTGTTCGGGCCACCGCTTGGATGGCGACCGCCTTAAAGAAAAACCCCGGGCTTAGGGACCGGGGTTCTTCAAGCTGGCCGCCCGCGTCGCGACGTGCCGCCAGCACCACTGAATTCGGCTTGATAACGTGAGACGGGAAAATTCGTTCCGGCCGCTAGTCCGGCGACACGGACACGTCGATGATCGCCGGCGTATCGACCTTGCGCTCGCGCCAGACGACGAGATCGCATTTGGGATTGAGCCACTGATATTCGGAGCCGCGCGCCTTCAGGTGCGCGAGCGCTGCATCATGTGCGGCGGTCCGGTCCGGCGCTTCGACCATGATCTCCACGGTCTCCTCGATCTGACGCACCACCTCGACGGCGTAGAATTTTCTGGTCACGGTCCCTCGCTCCGGAATGACTAACGGGGAGGGCGATGGCGCGTTCCCCAAAAGAAAAACCCCGCGCTTTCGCATGGGGTCTTCTTGGCTGGCGACGATGGGATTTCAGCGCCTGGCCGCCGGCCGCGTTCTCGCACTTAAGGTTGAAAACCCAAAAAGCAACCGCGGCGGCGCGCGGAAGCCTGAGGCGATGTGGCCGGCGAATTTTGCGGGGAGGGGCTGGACTTTTTGTTCTTATTTTGTTCTAGTGGGGCATCCCTTTTGGCAGCGACATTGATTTGGAGGTGCCCATGACTGTCGAGAAACAACGCGAAGTGATCAGGCTCTGGAATCAACTCAGGAAACTCGACGGCCCGGCCGCGGAAGAACTCCGCATCCAGATCCTCGAATGCTTTTCGGAGAAAGATCTGTCGGGGAAGGGCACGGCGAAGCGAGCGGCGTGATGAGCGTCGCACTACGTTGATGATAACGGGCCATCTTCCCCCACCTTCACCGATCGTTAGGAATCGTTTTGCGCTGATTTCTCGACTCCGATTCGTTCCTTGCGAACGAAATGGAGTCGGATGCAGAACAAGCCGTGCCTTCTGTGTCGATGCGGGACACGCGCTTCCAAACCAAGCCAGCGTGATGCTTCGCACGGTCCCTCCCGCGTGTCCTCGCTACGAGATCAGGCGAAGGAGACGCGACATGGATGCGTGCTGGTTTCTTGAGATGTTCGCCGAGATCGCGAAAGTGTTTTGGTATGATCGGCATCCGCGCTTGCGCAAAGGCAGGCCGTCGGTGCCGCAGGTGTCGCCGCGGTCGAAATCCCAAGACGCGATGTGAGTGCGCGATCGTTGGCGACTGCGCTCGTTTGTGTGCAAACGAAATGTTAAGATTTGCTTCGCGTCGATTTCTGCGATTCCGATTCGCTCTTCGAGAACGAAAGGCGGGCGAAGCTGGAACAAAGCCGGATGGCGGATCGCCAGAAGCTCCGCAGCCTCGGCTTTCGCGCGGGCTTGAGGCGGCTCGCCGACTTCTGGAGACGCTTCGCGCACTCCTAACGGAAGCTTGCCGCGAAGCCGATAACCGTATTCGGTTAGGTTAAAAGCGCGATCGCATTGCGCTTGCCGCTGCTTGGGATAGGTGTGTCTGGCGACGTCTGGAAACGACTTTGCCAACAAGCAATTTTGCCAAGAACGAATTCATGACACCTTTTTCAGAACCGAGCTTTTATCAGGGCGACCGCCACACCTATCGGCGCGTTGCCATCGTCGGCACGCTGTTCTGTCTGGCTTTCGTGGTGATCAGCGTCTCGCTGCGGCCACAGCTCGAGGAGACGCGTGTCGCGGTCAAAGCCGACAGGCTGATGCGCACGGCGGGCCAGCCACCGCACACGAATTAACGGTCCTCGCCGGAGATCTGATGGTCGGCGCAATTGCCTGGGCAGGCGGTGCCCCGCGAGGCGAGCGCCACGAAGCCGGCATAGCCGGACAGGTTGAGCAGGACTTCGAGCCAAACGGGCATGTCGGCCTCTTTTCTCCCTGAAGGCTACGCCAACGTGCGCGCGAAGCGCATGTTCCCGGACAAGAAGGCGCCGCGCCTCAAAGCGGGGTGGTGGGGTCGAGCCGCCGGCCGAGGACGCCTACGGACTCGCTCGACGGCTGCTCCTTAAGGAACTCGGCAATAGCCCGCGCCAGTTCGCCGTCGCTCATCGGCGTCGATGGCGGGCGCAGCGTGCCGACACCGAAACTGCGGACGATCTCGTCGTAATGCTGATCGCCGGATTTGGGAACGAGCCTCCGGATACGGGCCAGCAGCGTGGATATCGGCACTTTAGCCTCCTAGGCGCTCCCCGCTGGCAGCAATTGGGCTGCGTTGCCAATTTGCTGTCCGTGAAACTGAAAACCCCGCCAGCATTGGTGATGCTGACGGGGTCTTCGTGCTGTTGCCTCAACCGGATGGCAGAGGCATCCGCACTTGCACAAACAATTCGCGGAACGCGCGCCTGTTCCATGCGTGGCCGGATTTATTCCGAGCTCGGTTCCACAAGCTTGCGCGCAACCATCGCAACGCGCCGGCGTTGTCCATCCGAGATACGAAGGAGGAGATTCATGATGAGGAAGACACTGGCAGTTCTGGCTACCGTTGCAGCCGTCGGCCTGACCGCGGTTGCGGCGCCTGCGCCCGCCGAGGCGCGCGGCCGCGGTATCGGTCCGGGCCTCGCATTCGGCCTCGCCGCCGGCGCCATCACCGCGGGCGCCGTCGCCGCGTCGCATCCTTACGGCTATGGCTACGGCTACGGCCCGGGTTATGGCTACTATGGCGGCCCGGCCTATGCTTACGGCCCCGGTCCGTACGCCTATTACGGCGATGGACCGTACTACCGCCGCCACCATTATTACCGTCACTGGTAACGCCTGAACAAATGAAAAGCCCGGAGCAATGCTCCGGGCTTTTTTCATGCTCGGTGATCTGGTGTCGTTACGGCCAGAGCGAGGGCCGTTCCACCTTGCGCGCGTTGTCGAGCGTCGACACGAAATACTCTTCACGTTCGCGCTTGAATTTTTCCTGCGTGGCACGGAAGGCGGCGACACGGGCGGCGATCTCTTCGCGTTCGCGGATTTTGCGTTGTTCGTCCTCGGTCATGTCAAATCCCCTCTGCACGTGAGTATGTGTCCTACTGAACTCAAGCACTGCCGCCGCAATCACGTTGAGTCGCGTCAACACATGCATTGGCGCTTCTGATTGGGGCGTCAATGGGGAGGAGGCATTGCAGGATTGTGATAAGCGAGGGTCGGAAAAAATTGCCGACCGTGCCTTGCGCGGCAGTGGATAACAGCGTCAATAATCTTGTCGCTTGCGCATGTTGCAGCTAGCGCAAAAACAAATCACCAACCGATCAGCAGAACCAATCGGCCAAACCAATCGGCAAAGCAAAACGGGAGGCCGCGTTGATTGCATCGGATCTTCGCAGCGGCGTCGAGCGTCTCGGCGACATGATCGCCGAAGCCAAACGGATCGTGCCGTTCACCGGCGCCGGCATCTCGACCGAATGCGGCATCCCCGACTTCCGCTCGCCGGGCGGAATTTGGACGCGCAACCGCCCGATCCCGTTCGACGAGTTCGTCGCCAGCCAGGAGGCGCGCGACGAATCCTGGCGCCGGCGCTTCGCGATGGAGGAGGTCTTTGCGGCGGCCAGGCCCGGCCGCGGCCATCGCGCGCTCGCCTCACTCTACCGCGCCGGCAAGGTTCCCGCGATCATCACCCAGAACATCGACAATCTGCACCAGGCCTCCGGCGTCGCGAGCGACCACGTCATCGAACTTCACGGCAACACCACGTATGCGCGCTGCATCGGATGCGGGCAGGCCTATCCGCTTGATTGGGTGAAGCGCCGCTTCGACGAGGAGGGCGCCGCGCCCAACTGTCCCGTGTGCGACGAGCCGGTGAAGACCGCCACGATCTCCTTCGGCCAGACGATGCCCGAGGATGAAATGCAGCGCGCCACCGCGCTGTCGCAAGACTGCGACCTCTTCATCGCGATCGGTTCCTCGCTGGTGGTATGGCCGGCCGCGGGCTTTCCGATGATGGCGAAGGAAGCAGGTGCACGCCTGGTAATCATCAATCGCGAGTCCACCGAGCAGGACGACGTCGCCGATCTCGTGATCCGCCACGACATCGGCGAAACGCTCGGGCCCTTTGTCGGTAATTGAGGCAGCAATTTGATTCGCGGCTGTGCAAGCTGTTCATAGGTTCCGGCGAATCTCTTTTTTGTCTATGCGTCGCAACCGGGAGTGTTATCTTTTGAGTCGAAAGATTCGCGTCGCGTCGAGTTGAGAAGATTCTCTAAAGACGCGTGATTCGGCGCCGCCATTCAGGCGGGTTGCATGGCATGTGTGGGGTCCGGGGTTATGGGGTCGTCCGACGGATTTGAGTCCAAGAAGGTCGGAGTTCCCGCGGTGGGTGAACACGGCGGTGGCGGTCGCGACAGCGCTCTCAGTCCATTCACCGGACTTGGTGAGAGCAGCGCCAACCTCGTCGAGGTTCACGGCGTCATCAAATGGTTCGACGCCTCAAAGGGCTACGGCTTCATCGTTCCCGACAATGGCTGGCCCGACGTGCTCCTGCACGTTACCGTGCTTAGGCGCGATGGCTTCCAGACCGCCTACGAGGGCGCCCGCATCGTCGTCGAGTGCATCCAGCGGGCCAAGGGCTACCAGGCGTTCCGCGTCGTCTCGATGGACGAGTCGACTGCGATCCATCCGGCGCAGATGCTGCCGCCGCGCACCCATGTCACGGTGACGGCGACCAGCGGGCTGGAGCGAGCCCAGGTCAAATGGTTCAACCGGCTGCGCGGTTTCGGCTTCCTGACCTGCGGCGAGGGCACGCCCGACATCTTCGTGCACATGGAGACGCTGCGCCGCTTCGGCATGACCGAGTTGCGGCCCGGCCAGTATGTGCTGGTCCGCTTCGGGCCCGGCTCCAAGGGCATGATGGCGGCAGAGATCCATCCCGAGACGGGATCGCCGGTCTCGTCCCACTAATTCTATTCCCGCGATCGTGAGCAGAGGCGCGCTGGCTGACCGGCGCGCCTCTGGCTTTTCCGGCGATCGCCACGTAAGGACTGGTCCAGTCCCACGCCTCGAGAGCCATCCATGAATTTCGATCGAAAGGCCGTCTTCGCCGTTGCGAAGGGCTGGCTCGCCGCCATCCTCGTCATCGCCGGCTGTGCCGTCGCGAGCGCCCCCGTCCGCGCCGCCAGTTTCCAGCCGCTCGAGATCGTCACCAAAAACGGCGTGCAGGTGTTCTCGGTCGAGATCGCGACGACCGAGGAGGAGAAGCAGACCGGCCTGATGTACCGCAAGGAACTGGCGGACGGCAAAGGCATGCTGTTCGACTTCAATCCCGAGCAAGAGGTGTCGATGTGGATGAAGAACACCTATGTCTCGCTCGACATGATCTTCATTCGCGCCGACGGCCGAATCCTGCGCATCGCCGAAAATACCGAGCCGATGTCGACAAAAATCATCTCATCCAGGGGGCCCGCGCGGGCTGTTCTGGAGGTGGTGGCAGGGACGGCGCAGAAATATGGCATCCGCGCCGGCGACCGCGTCGGCCACCCGCTGTTCGGCAGCAAGTAGGCGGGTCAAGGGGCTATTGGCAGGGCTATTGCCCCCGTCCTGAGGTCTTTTGGGAAGCTTGCTGGTGCCGTTGGAAGGCTTGCTGGCGCTTTGGGAAGCGTGTATCGACGGGGCTCGCCGGACATTCGGGGTATAGCGCAGCCTGGTAGCGCGGCAGTTTTGGGTACTGCAGGTCGTTGGTTCGAATCCAGCTGCCCCGACCAACTACCCCGTGTCCAGACCGGAGACATAGGTAACAGGTCGTACCTAAGACATGGGTGACAACCTCGTGCCGAACGGGTTGTCGAGG
>NZ_JBVVPN010000005.1:226908-231198 GCF_055811035.1 Bradyrhizobium sp. MI1.10 | reverse complement strand
CCCCCCCCCACCCCCCCCACCCCCCCCACCCCCCCCCCCCCCCCACCCCCCCCCCCCCCACCCCCACCCCCCCCCCCCCCCCCGCCGCCCCCCCCCCCCCCCCCCCCCCCCCCCCCCGCCCCAGAATGACAGAGTGCCCTAAAGCCGAAACTCGTTGGTCAGCTCGCCGATGCCGTCGATCGCCACGGTCACGATGTTCACCGGCTCTTTCATCACGCCGACGCCGACCGAGGTGCCGACGGCAATGAGGTCCCCGGGGCGCAGGGTCATGTCATGGGAGATCCTGCTGACCAGCTCCTGCGCGGTGAAGATCATGTCCGATATCGGATAGTTCTGCCGCTCCGCGCCGTTGAGGATGGTGCGGACCACCAGCCCGGCCGGATCGAGACCGGTGGCGATGACGGGGCCGAACGGGCCGTAATCGTCGATGCCCTTGGCCCGCGCCCATTGCGGGAAAGTGGGATCGCTGGTCAGGATGTCGTTGGCGGTGATGTCGTTGACGCAGGTGTAGCCGAAGATGAAGCCGTCCGCTTCCGCCGGCGACACCCGCGCGCAGGTCCTGCCGATGACGATGCCGAGCTCGCCTTCATAGGTGGTCTTGCCGTCGTAATAAGAGGGACGGCGGATCACCGCGCCGGGTGTCGTGATGCTGGTGGTGGCCTTCAGGAGGTAGAGCGGCTCCGGCGGCTCGGGCTGGTTGAGCTTGGCCGCGAGCGCGTGAAAATTGTTCCAGAGCGCGACGATCTTGCTGGGCGCGCAGGGCGCGAGCAGTTCGACCTCCGACAGCGCCAGCGTCTTGCCGGTGGCTGCATGGCGGCCGAACATGTCGCCCTCATGCACGCTGATGCCTGACGAATTCAGCGTGCCGAAACCGGTCGTACCGCTCTTGCGGAAGCGGAGCCAATGTTTGATCTCGCCAGCCATCACGCCACCGCCAGTGCGCGCGGATCCGATGGCGTCGAGATGCCGTCGTAGAGACCGGCGATGCGGGCGCGCTGGGTCACCATCGCCAGCACGGAATCGAGCGCGGGGGTGGCGACGCCGGTGAGGCGGCCCATCTCCTGCACGACGGTGACGAGCGGGTCGATCTCCATCGGGCGGCCGCGCTCGAGATCCTGGAGCATCGAGGTCTTGTGCGCGCCGACCTTGCGGGCGCCTTCGATGCGGCGCTCGACGTCGACGCGGAATTTGACGCCGAACGTCTCGGCGATGCCTTGCGTCTCCATCATGATCGCGCGCGACAGCGCGCGAGTGGCCGGATCGGTGCAGATCACGTCGAGTGTTGCATGGGTGAGTGCGCTGATCGGGTTGAAGCAGACATTGCCCCACAACTTGAGCCAGATCTCGTCGCGAATGCGGTCGAGCACCGGCGCTTTCAGCCCGGCTGCGACGAAGAGATCGGCGAGGCGTTGCACGTCCGGGGTGGTCTCGCCGGAGGGCTCGCCGAGCGGAAAGTTGTTGCCGTAGACGTGACGGATCACGCCGGGCGCCTCGATCTCGGTGGCGGGATAGACGATGCAGCCGATGGCGCGCTCGGCGCCGATTTCGCGCCACTGCCGTCCGCCGGGGTCGATGCTCTCCAGCGTCGAATTCTCGTATTGGCCGCCATGCTTGTAGAAGTACCAATAGGGGATGCCGTTGACGGCGGTGACGATGCGGGTGTGGGGGCCGAGCAGCGGCTGCATCGTCTCGATCACGCCGGTGATCGAGTGCGCCTTCAGCGTGATGATGATATAGTCCTGCACGCCGAGCTCGGCCGGATCGTCGGTGCAGCGCGGATGCACGGTGTGCTGCTCCTCGCCCGCGAGCAGCGTCAGGCCGCGCTCGCGCATCGCGGCAAGGTGCGCGCCGCGTGCGACCAGGCTGACGTCGGCGCCCGCGCGCGCGAGCTGAACGCCGAGGTATCCGCCGATTGCTCCGGCGCCGTAGATGCAGATCTTCATGGAATCCTCGCGAAGCAGCGGAAGCCGGATTTCGGGACGAAAGATCCGGTCCGGCTCGGAAGGCTCCGAGCCGGGTCCGGTAGTCGCAGGGGAAGTGAGGCGCTTTAAGCTGCTTGCGGCGTGCCGTTGATCGCTTCGTCCATGAAGGACGCGATGTCACGCATGCTGATGACCGAGACGAGGCTGTAATCGTCGATGACGGGCAGGTGCCGGATGTGATTCCGGTTCATGAGATGGCGGACGTGCTCGATCGTGTCGCTCGACGTGCAGGATACGAGCTGCTGCACCGAGACGAGCTGCGAGACCTTGACGTTGACGGCATTGGCGCCGTGCTCGGCGACGGCGCGCACGACGTCGCGCTCGGTGAACATGCCGACCGCGGTATTGCCCTCGGAGCGGACCACGTCCTTCACCACCAGTGCGCTGATATTGTTGGCGCGCATCAGCTTGGCGGCGATACCCACGGTTTCGTTCATTCGCACCGTGACAACGCGCGGTGTCTTCTTGCGCAGAATATCTCCGACCAGCATTGCAACCTCCTTGGGTGAATGATGAAGCATTGTGGTATACATAATGCCAATCGTCAAGCACTCGATTTGGCTCATCCGAAAAATCTTGCGGCAGCAATGCTGACGTTTGCCGTAAGCCAACAAGACAGGGGCGCATCGCTGCGCCCCTGTCTCACCCGTGCAAGATGCGTGTTCGTTATGCCGTCTCGGTCTTGGCGTTCCCCGTCGCGGCGTTGGCGCTCTCGGCTTCCTTGCCGAGGATGAAGGAGCGGCGCATCGGCTTGATCACGAACAGCGCCATCAGCGCCGCCGTCGCGTTCAGCGCCACCGCGACCACGAACACGGCCTTCCAGCCATACGTGGCCGAGATCACGCTCGCGAGCGGAACGAGCAGGGACGCCGTCCCCTTCGCCGTGTAGAGCATCCCGTTATTGGTGGTCGCGAACTTCGAGCCGAAGGTGTCGCCGCACGTGGCAGGGAACAACGAGTAGATCTCGCCGAACACGCCGAAATAGACCGCGGTGGCGAGCACGAAGACGACAGGCACGTGGCCATAGGCCGACAGCGTCAGCAGCATCAGCGCGGCGGTGCCGAAGGCGATGAACATGGTGTGCTCGCGGCCGATCGTGTCGGAGACGAAGCCGAAGAAGGGCCGTCCGAAACCGTCGAAGATGCGGTCGAGCGAGATCGCGAACGTCAATGCCGCCATCTGGAAGCCGGCGAGCGTGACCGGCGTGTCGGCGATCTTGAAGTCGTGCGCGATCGGGGCGATCTGCGCCGCGGTCATCAGGCCGCCGGAGGCGACCATGACGAAAACGAGATACATCACCCAGAAAATAGGGGCGCGCAGCACCTGGGGCGGTGTGAAGTCGATCTTGGTCTGCGGCAGATTGAGCTGCTTCTTCTTCGGCGGGATCGAAATCCGCGGCGGCTGGATGAAGAAGGCGAGCACGAAGACGATGACGCCCTGGCCGATGCCGAAGGTGAGGAACGCGTGCTGATAGCCGCTCGTTGCGATCATGGCGGCGATCGGCACGACGGTGAGTGCAGCGCCCGCGCCGAAACCGGCGGCAGTCGCACCGGCGGCAAGGCCCCGGCGATCGGGAAACCATTTCAGCGCGTTGCCGACGCAGGTGCCGTACACCGCGCCCGCGCCCATGCCGCCGATGATCGCGGCCGCGTAGAGCAAGGTGAGGCTATCGGCATAGGAGTTGAGAATCCACGACAGCGCGATCATGACGCCGCCGAACATGATGACGATGCGCGGGCCGTATTTGTCGACGAACCAGGCCTCGATCGGCACCAGCCAGGTTTCGGTGACGACGAAGATGGTGAAAGCGAGCTGGATCGCGGCGCGTCCCCAATGGTGCGCGTGATCGATCGGATCGACGAACAGCGTCCAGCCATATTGCAGGTTGGCGATCATCGCCATGCACACGATGCCCATGACGAGCTGGAGCCAACGGAAACCTGTGCGAAGAGGCGCGGCTGTGACAGCGCCATCGGTGCTGGAAATCATCAAAAACCTCCCGAGCGCCTGTCTGGTTCGGCACCGGTCACAAGATGACCTGATGTCGCAATATTGTGGCTTATCGTCGCAAGCGCGATCGCGAGCTTGGTATACCATATCCCAGATTGCAAGCCTTATCTTGCGGGCCGGCGACAAAATGCGAGTTCCGTTTGCAGCACGGCGGGATCGCGCAAGCTTCGCGCAAAACGAAGACGCCCCCCCCCCCGGGCGGGGGGGGGGGGGGGGGGGGGCGGGTGGGGGGGGGGCGGCCGGGGGGTTGGCGCCCCCCCCCCGGGCGCCCGGGGGGGGCCCCCCGCGCGGCCCCCCC
>NZ_JBVVPN010000005.1:177788-226898 GCF_055811035.1 Bradyrhizobium sp. MI1.10 | reverse complement strand
CCACCCCCCGCGCCCGGGGGGGGGGCCCCCATAAATGGGCGGGGCGGGCGGCCCCCGGGGGGGCCCCGCCACCCCCCCCCCAACCCCCCCCCCCCCCGGCCCGGGGGGCGGGGCGTCTTGCGCGAGAAGCGCTTTTGGAGTGCGTCAGACGGTCGATTGCGCGACCACGACCTTGCGCCAGGGCTTGAGCACCGCGATCGCCAGCGCCGAGGCCAGGATGTTGGCGCCGGCCGCGATGATGAACACGTTGTCCCAACTGCCCGACGACTGCTGCATGTAATTGCCGATCGGGACCAGCAGCGCGGCCGTCCCCTTCGCGGTGTAGAGCAGGCCGGCATTGGTGGTCGCGAACTTGGCGCCGAACGTGTCGGTGCAGGTCGAGGGGAACAGCGAATAGATCTCACCCCAGGCGAAGAACACGAAGCCCGAGAGCAGCACGAACCAGAGCGGATCGTGGCCCCAGAGGTAGAGCATCCAGATGCCGATACCTTCCATCCCGAAGGCGATGAACATCGTGTTCTCGCGGCCGATCATGTCGGAGATCCATCCGAAGAACGGACGCGTCAGGCCGTTGAGCACGCGGTCGATCGTGGCCGCGAAGGTCACCGCGGTCATCGTCACCGCCATCAACGTGACCGGCACGTTGTCGATCTTCCAGTCGGCCGCGATCGGCTTCAAATTGGCCGTCACCATCAGGCCGCCGGCGCCGACGATCACGAACATGAAGTACATCAGCCAGAAGATCGGCTGACGCAGCACCTCGGTCGGCTGATAGTTGCGGCGGCTCTGTTGCAGATTGGCGTTCGCCACCACGCTCGGCACCTGGCCTGCCTTCGGCGCCAGCAGGAAGAAGGCGAGGATGCAGATGATGATGCCTTGTCCGAGGCCGAAATAGAGGAATGTGGTCTGGAAGCCGCTGTCCTTGATCATGGCCTGGATCGGCGCGACGGTGAGCGCGGAGCCTGCACCGAAGCCCGCGGCGGTGATGCCCGCGGCAAGACCGCGCTTGTCCGGAAACCACTTCAAGGCGTTGCCGACGCAGGTGCCGTAGACGCCGCCGGCGCCGATGCCTGCGATGATCATGCCGAGATAGTAGCCGTTGAGCGTGGTCGCCTCCGCGTTGATCGCCCAGCCGGCGGCACAGAGCACGCCGCCGACCAGCACCACGATGCGCGGACCGTATTTGTCGACGAACCATCCTTCGATCGGCACGAGCCAGGTCTCGAACAGCACGAACAACGTAAAGGCCCATTGGATCGACGCGCGATCCCAGCCGAATTTCTTCTGGATGTCGGGGACGAAGAACGTCCAGCCATATTGATAGTTGGCGATCATCACCATCGCCGCGACGCCAACCGCCAACTGCGTCCAGCGATACGTGTCGCTAACGCGCGCGGCTGTCGGGGCGGTTGCTTGCACCATGTCCGTCATAAAGCCTCCCGTGGCGCCTCTCATTTTTCTGCGAGCGCTGGAACGGCATTCTTGTATGCATTATGCCAAGCTTCAAGCGCTGGTCCGGTCACCGTGCGCAAATGCCGCAGCACCTTGCCCGGTGGCGGCTGTGACTCAGGACAGCACAAGTAGAAATGGCCCCGTCATCCGGGGCCATTCATCAAAAGTCGTATGCGAACCGATTTAAAACCGTGCCGCTGCGCGGCGGCGCGGGAGGCTGCCCGGCTTACAGGCCGAAGCGCGGCAGGTCGCCATTGTGATTCGAGATCTCGGCGCTCGCCATCAGGAGGCGGTCGATCGTGGCCATCAAGCGGGCGAACAGCGAGGATGAGGGCGCGAGAGCGACGGAAGCGGTCTTGGACATCGAAAATCCCTTTCTTGAGACGGTCAGTGCTGCTGTCTCATTTCGAAGGGCAACCTATGTATACCAGATGCCAATGTCTATGCATGCCATTGCATAGCAGCATTTAGCTCTTCGCATTGCAGCATAATAATCCGTTAAATGGGCCGATTTGAGCGGGGATATGCCCAAACCCCGCCGAAACTGAACCATTTGACCGTCGATGTCCAAAAACGGAGCCTTGGCAGCGGCACACGAAGCCGCTAGTGGTCTGCCCCCTTCCAATCATCTGTCAGAGTGGTTCATGTCGAGCGCCTCGCACGCCGTCTCGATCGGCATCGATTTTGGGACCAGCAACACGGTCGTGGCCCTTGCGGCGGACGACCGCCGGGTCGAGGCCATCCGCTTCGACCATGGCGGACAGCGCCACAGTGTCTTCGTATCGGCGCTGTGCTTCTGGGAGGATCGGCCGGGAGCCGGCGCCCAGGCCGAAGGCGGCCCGTGGGCGATCGAGCAGTTCCTGGAAGGACGGCATGTCTACCGCTTCCTCCAGTCGTTCAAGACCTTCGCCGCGAGCTCCAGCTTCAACACCACCCAGGTGTTCCGGCAGCGCTACAAGTTCGAGGACATTTTGGCGGCGTTCCTGCGGACGCTGGCGCGCCATGGCGGCGATAAATTCGGCTTCGAGACGTCCACCATCACGGTCGGTCGCCCCGTCCGCTTCGCCGGCGGCAATCCTGACGAGGCGCTCGCGATGCAGCGCTACCGGGCCGCGTTCGAGCGCCTTGGCGCCGGCCACGCGCGCTATGTCTACGAACCCGTGGGCGCAGCGTTCTCCTTCGCTCGCCGCCTGGAGCGGGATGCGACCGTGCTGGTTGCGGATTTCGGGGGCGGTACCAGCGATTTCTCCGTGATGCGGTTCTCGCGTGCCGGCGGCGCCTTGCGCGCCGAGCCGCTCGGCCATGCCGGCATCGGGATTGCGGGCGACACGTTCGATTACCGCATCGTCGATCACGTCGTCTCGCCGCGGCTGGGCAAGGGCTCGAGCTTCCGCTCGTTCGACAAGGTGCTGCCGATCCCTACCGGCCACTACACCAATCTCGCGCGCTGGCATCAGCTTGCGATGATGAAGAGCAACGGCGACCTGCGCGAACTCCGGGAGCTTGCGCGCACCGCGGTGAAGCCGGCTCTGCTCGAGGATTTCATCACCATCGTCGATCTCGACCTCGGCTTTTCGTTGTACCGCGCGGTATCCGACGCCAAGGTCGCGCTGTCGGCGCAGGATCAGGTGGAGTTCCGCTTCAAAGGCGGCGGGGTCGACATTGGCTCGACCATCACGCGGAAGAATTTCGAAGCCTGGATTGCCGACGATATCGCGAGGCTCGGGGCCACCGTCGACAAGGTGCTTGGCGAAGCCGGCATCACCGCGCGCGAGATCGAAAAGGTGTTTCTGACCGGCGGCACGTCCTTCGTGCCGGCCGTTCGAAAACTGTTCGCCGAGCGGTTCGGCAACGAACGGCTGATGTCGGGCGATCAGTTCGAGTCGATCGCCTACGGCCTTGCTTTGATCGGACACAGCCCGGACCCCGACCGCTGGACCGCAAGCGGCGGGATTGCGCCGAAGGCAGGGGCGTAGGCTCGCTGAGATGACACTCGATCGCTGGTTCCCGTCGTGAGCTGGCCATCGCACTTGGCGACCGTTTCGGCGGCCCATCCTTCGAGACGCCCGCCTTTGGCGGGCCCTCAGGATGAGGTCGGAGTATGTGGCCGCAGTCTCGACGAGCGCTGTTGCCGCTAGCCTCATCTTGAGGAGACCGCGGAGCGGTCGTCTCGAAGGACGAGGCGCTCGCTCTACCTCAGACGCTATTGCTTGATCTCAGGCTCGACGAGCTTCGCCAGATTGCGCAGCGATTCCTGCCAGCCGAGATAACAAGCCTCCGGCGGAATGACGTCGGGGATGCCGGCCTGCGTGATATCCAGCTCAGTGCCGACGGATACCTTCTTCAGGATCACGGTGACCTGGATTTCGCCGGGCAGATTGGGGTCGTCGAACCTGTCGGTGTAGCGGAGACGTTCGCCGGGAACGAGCTCGAGATATTCGCCGCCGAAGGCGTGGCTGTTGCCCGTCGTGAAGTTACGGAACGACATCTTGAACGTACCCCCGACCTTCGGCTCGAAATGATGGACCGTGCAGGTGAAGCCGTTCGGCGGAAGCCATTTCGCCAGCGCATCCGCCTCCAGGAAGGCGCGATAGACTTTCTCCGGGCTGGTCGTCAAAACGCGGTGCAGGCGGACAGTGCTGGGCATGATCATCTTCCTCATGAATCGCCGGGCTCGACGTCAGCGTCTATTGCCCATTCATGTCTAGATGACGGATCAGATACCGCCGATCCGACAGGGCGTCTCGATTTTTTTGATGGATGATTGGCAGACTGCCGCCACGTCGTGCGGCGTCATGGTGAATGCGAGATTGTAGCCGGGGATCGTCGGATTGTTCCGCCCGCCTGCGGCTGATGCGCCGACGGCGAAAGCTGGCCGGCGATCACGCGCTCGACTGCATCGGTCGCACTTATTGATCGAGTCGAATCTGCGCGGTTTTGACGATGTCCTGCCAGCGCGCGATCTCTTCGGTCATCCGTCGCTTGAGCGGTTCGGGGCCTCGCTGGTCCGGCGGTGGCAGGATCAAGCCTACCAGTTCGAGCCGTCTCCGCACGCCGTCATCGTCGAGCGCTGCGCAAAGCGCATCCGAGAACCGGTCGCGAATGGCGTCAGGCGCGCCTTTCGGCAGGTAGAACGCGAACCAGCTCGATGCGACAAACTGTGGAAGCCCTGCTTCCCTGGCCGTCGGTGTCTCCGGCAATTGCGGAACCCGCGCTGCGGCCGAAACGGTCAGGAAACGCAGATTGTTGTCACCCAGGAAGGGAAGAACGTCGCCCAACAATCCACAACTGAAGTCGCTGCGGCCGGCGATCAGGTCGGTCATCGCCAGTGCTGATCCCCGATATGGCACCTCGACCGGCTTGAATCCGATCACGGAGGTGAACAGCAGACAGCTGATGTGGCTGATCGAACCGACACCCGCATGGGCCAAGGTGAGGTCCGGGCCGCGCGCCTTGGCGATCGCGATGAACGACGCCATGCTGTCCGCGCCAAGGTCGCGGCGAGCGACGACGAGGATCGGCGTTTCCGCGACCAGGCCAATCGGCGTGAAATCAACCAGCGGGTCGTAACGCAGATTCGGATACAGCGCGACCGATGCCGCATGCGTCCCGACGTGACCGCTGACGAGCGTATAACCGTCGGGCGCGCTTTTTGCGACGCGCGCTGAGCCGGTCGTGCCGCCCGCCCCGGCGATGTTCTCGACAATGATCGGCTGCCCGAGTTTTCGCGACATGTGTTCGGACACGATCCGGCTCATCACGTCATTCGGGCCGCCAGCCGCGAACGGGACGATCAACGTGATCGGCCGTGATGGGAAGGGCGACTCGGCATGTGCCGCATTCAACATTGACAGCATCGCAGCTGCGAGGAGGGCCGTATGCTTGCGTTTCAGAATCATATGGCCTCACTCCGCATCAGGGGCGTCGTCTTGCGCAGCACTGGCCGGTCGATCGGCACAGGCCGCGAGGACACGATCGACCTCACGGGCGGACAGGCCGATGTATCGAGCCGGGTCCGCAGCCGCCTCGATCTCATGCAGGGCGATGTGGGCCGTCACGGCCGGATCGCGCGAAAGGCTCTGGGCCAATGTCAGGCCCGAAGCGATCGCGTGCGTGCATGCCGCGCTCACCATCTCGTGCGCATGATGGCGCCCGACGTGTGGAGCCAGCGCCATCATGACGGCCTCGGCGGCGATGAGACCCTGTGTCCGCCCGAGATTGGCCTGCATCGCATCGGGTCTGACGACCAGTCCGCCGCAGAGGCGAACAGCGTTGTCCAAGGCCCGGGAGACCAGTACGAATGCTTCCGGCAGCAGCGACCATTCGGCCTGCCACGGTCCCGTCGCCCGTTCATGGTCGTGGACCGAAGCGTCGAGCATGGCGCTCGCGAGCCGGCGCAACGACAGTCCGGTGCTGAGAATCTGCTCACAGATGATCGGGTTGCGCTTGTGCGGCATGGTGCTGGAGGCGCCGTGGCCCTGGCCGCCTGGCTCCAGCACTTCGCCGACCTCAGTCTGCGCCATCAACACGACATCGGTCGCGATCTTGCTCAAGGTCGCGGAGATCAGCCCAAGCAGGCAAACCGTCTCGGCCAAACTATCGCGCGCGGCGTGCCATGCCACCAGAGGTTCGCCGAGTTCGAGTTCGCTGGCCAACGCAGCGCGGACGCTGTCGCCATTGTCGCCGAGTGATGCGAAAGTGCCGACCGCACCGCCGAACTGGACCTGGAGGACTCTTGGTTTGAGTTCGGCGAGACGTTGCCTGTGGCGCAGCAGGCCCGACAGCCAGACGGAAACCTTGAATCCGAAGGTGATCGGAATCGCGTGTTGAAGTTTCGTCCTGCCGACCATGGGCGTATCGCGGTGGGTACGCGCCAGATCCGCAAGCGTCGATATCAGGCGCTCCAGATCGCGGTGGATGAGCTCGAGCGCGTCGCGGATCTGCACCACGAGCGCGGTGTCCATGATGTCCTGACTCGTGGCGCCCCAATGGACGAATTCGCCATGGGGGTTGCCGGTGAGTCGGATCAACTGCTCGACCAGATTCACGACCGGCAAACCAGCGCGCAAAGTTCCCGCCGCCAATTCGTCGAGGTCGAGTAGTTCAGCACGTGCAGCGGAGGCGATCGCAGCAGCAGCCTCGGCAGGAATCACACCGAGCTGCGCTTGAACCTTCGCCAGCGCGACCTCGACCAGAAGCATGGACTCAAGCGAATTGCGCTCACCGAAAATTGTGCGCATCGGGGCGGTGCTGAAAATGTCGGCGAGGTGACGGCTGCTGAAGACCGTTCCGGGTTCGAAACTCAGCATGGCCGTATCGCGATCATGGATGAGCGAACGCGCGCGCGTTCAAACCAGTCGGCAAGCCTCAACCCGAGCTCATGAATGGCGACTCTTACCTTGCGGGCGTATGGCGACGTCTGAGTAAAAAATAGCCGCATCGGTCGGTATCGGTCCCTCCGTCGTCGCGCTCCATTGCGCGCCGTACGGCTTGGCATCGATCAAGCCTAGGTTACCCCCTCGTTTTGTAAAAATGCATTATTGCGATACATGCGTTCTGAATTGGAGAACGCGTCGAGCGCCCTCAAAATACTCTGAATTCGGATATTGCAAACCGTGATCGGGTTTGGGTTGCAGATCGTCGCCGAGAAAATCAGAGCCGCTACGAAAGCTTCATGGGACGCGATCTGGACTCCGTGCGGCGGAGCCGACGCATGTGGCGCTCGGCAGCCCTCCCAGAGCAGTTGGCGCCGGACGATGAGTGCTCGGCAGCGTGGCGTCATGTCCCTAGCCGGGCTCCCGAGGCGTTAAATTCGGTCAAGCCTTGCAAATGGTGAGGATGAGGTATACGTTGAGGCTGTTCGTTCAGCCGCTGTGCCTTGTTGAATGCGCCCGCGGGCTCCTTTTCCATAGACATCGACGAATAGAATTTGTTCTGCGTGACGATCACGCGGAACCTGCGCGTATGCGCTTTGGAGAAGAAAATGACGACAGGTACTGTGAAGTGGTTTAACGGCCAGAAGGGCTTTGGATTCATTCAGCCGAACGACGGCGGCAACGATGTGTTCGTTCACATCAGCGCGGTCGAGCGGGCTGGTCTTGCAGGTCTCGCTGAAGGCCAAAAGGTCAACTTCGAGCTCAAGACCGACAAGATGCGGGGCAAGGTCAGCGCTGAGAATCTCTCGCTGGCCTAAAGCCTTGGTGCCGTTTCACGGATGTACTGAAACGGCCATGCCACCCGCTCGATCCCAGGATTGAGCGGGTTTTTGTCCGTTGCAGAGCAGGGTGAATAATGAGCGCCAAGAGACCGGCCGAACCGTCACCCGAAAGCATCGCGCGTACTAACCGTCAGCGTTTGGCCGCTGAGGAAGGCGCTCGGGCGATGGTGGATGTTGGAAAGCAAGCCGTCGATGTTCGCAAGAACATGGCGCGGCTTCGAGAGCTGCGCGAAGCCAAGGAAGCGGCAGACGCCGCCCTTCAGGCATCGCTGCCCGCGGCCACCCCGACGAAGCGCAAGAAGAAGGTGACGCCATAGCTGCCTTCCATTGCGGCGACGACAATTCGGAGAGGACCGATCACATGCCAAAGAGTGCGGATCGTGCCTAGAATCAAGTCGGATGGCGGTGGCACCATCACCTTCTTTCTCGCGCTTGGCGCAGGACGACAGATGTGCCGTCTTGCGACGACGTTCCTGACGCAGAAGCAGGCTTTCAGTTATCTTCGCAAGAACCGGACCGAGTTAGAGCGCATGGCGCGGGCGCAGCTCGCTTCCGGGGCAGTTGAAGACGGAATCGTCGTGCTCTCGATGCTGTAGATCAGGCGGATTTCGGCGCCCCCGCTTCAGCGGAATTCGCCGTCGGAGCCTGGTACCGTCCGCGCTTATTCGGAACGGCTTCCCGGCTTCGCTTCGCGGGCCAATCGCTCCGCTTTCAGCCGTTCGCGATTCTCGTTGAAGGAGTTCTGGTCCTTCGCATAGTCATTGATCGGCTTCTGCGTTGTCGCAGGCTTGAACGCCTTGTTGGCTTCACGCTTGGCGCGATCAGAGGATTGATCTTTCGACATTTAAGCCCTCAATTTGATCAAAGAGCGTGGTCCTGGCGAGTGCCGGACGCGACGCCACCCGTGCCCGAACTGAAAGGCCGACTTGCCATCCTCGGAAGCGAAGGCGACCAGTTCTTCAGCGTGGGGCAGGGTCTTTGCGAGGCGTGCTGCACTCGCTGTGGAGATGGCATGCTGGCATTTCCGGGCATGCTCTCATTCCCGGGAGCACGCCGGTCGAGGGAGCAACGGCCGGCCGCCGCGTCTGTTCCTCGCGAACCAATCTTTAATCCAGCCTTCGCGGCGCGGCAAGCGTGCCGATCGTGCGATGCAGCCCCTTCGGCGTCAACAAAAAGGCCGCCGAAGCCGGCGGCCTTTCGCGTCGTGAGATGAGCCCGCTTACTCGGCGGCCTGCTTTTGCGGCGGATCGAGCGCGCCGGACTTGTGGATATCGGCGACCTGATGGTCCGAGAAGCCAAGCACGGTGCGCAGGATCTCGTCGGTGTGCTCGCCGAGCAGCGGGGAGCGCTCCACATCGCTGGGGGAGTCCGACAGCTTGATCGGGTTGCCGACCGAGATGTACTTGCCGCGGGTGGGGTGGTCGACCTCAACCACGGTGCCGGTCGCGCGCAGCGACTGGTCCTCGGCGATCTCCTTCATCGACAGGATCGGGCCGCAGGGGATGTCGTCCTTGTTGAGGATTTCCATCGCCTCGAACTTCGTCTTCGTCATCGTCCACTGTTCGATGCGGCCGAAGATCTCGTTCAGGCGCGGCAGGCGGACGGCCGGCTTGGCGTAGTTCGGATCGGTCTTCCAGGAGGGCTCACCGATCACGTCGCAGATCTTCTCCCAGACCGGGGCCTGGGTGATGAAGTAGATGTAGGCGTTGGGATCGGTCTCCCAGCCCTTGCACTTCAGGATGCGGCCGGGCTGGCCGCCGCCGGAATCGTTGCCGGCACGCGGCACGGCATCGCCGAACGGAATGCCTTCGCCGAACTGGCTGTATTCCTTGAGCGGGCCGTGGGCGAGGCGCTGCTGGTCGCGCAGCTTGACGCGCGCGAGGTTGAGCACGCCGTCTTGCATCGCAGCCGTCACCTTCTGGCCCTTGCCGGAATGGGTGCGGTGATAGAGTGCGGTGACGATGCCGAGCGCCAGATGCAGACCGGTGCCGCTGTCGCCGATCTGCGCGCCGGTGACCAGCGGCAGGCCGTCGCGGAAGCCGGTGGTGGAGGCGGCGCCGCCGGTGCACTGTGCGACGTTCTCATAAACCTTGCAGTCTTCGTACGGTCCGGGGCCAAAGCCCTTGATCGAGGCGACGATCATCTTCGGGTTGATCGCCTGGATCTTCTCCCAGGGGAAGCCCATGCGGTCGAGCACGCCGGGGCCGAAGTTCTCGACCAGCACGTCGCACTTCTTGATGAGCTCGGTGAGGACTTCCTTGCCCTTGGGGTTCTTGGTGTCGAGCGTGATCGAGCGCTTGTTGTGGTTGAGCATGGTGAAATACAGGCTGTCCACGTTCGGGATGTCCTGCAGCTGGCCGCGGGTGATGTCACCCACGCCCGGGCGCTCTACCTTGATCACGTCGGCGCCGAACCAAGCGAGCAACTGCGTGCAGGTCGGCCCGGACTGGACGTGGGTGAAGTCGAGAATGCGAACGCCCTCGAGCGCTTTTGTCATCGTGTTGCTCCTGTTACTCTTCTGTTTCCGTCATGCCCGCGAAGGCGGGCATCCATTATTCGCTGAAGGTTCAGTTGGGCCTCAGTGCTCGCCTCAAGGATGATCTGGCGATTACTGGATTCCCCGCCTGCGCGGGGAATGACCCGGCGGCTGGTTACTTCTTCTTCTGCAGAACGCTCTGCGGATTGAGGTTGCCGATGCGGCCGCTCTCGGAACCGGCGGCCGGATCGATCACGGCGTTGATGAGCGTCGGCTTGCCCGAGGCCATGGCTTCGTTGACGGCGCGCTTGAGCTCGTCCGGCGAGGTGGCGTTGACGCCGACACCGCCGAAGGCTTCCATCATCTTGTCGTAGCGGGCGCCCTTGACGAACACCGTCGTCGCCGGATCGGCATTGGCGCCGTTGACGTCGGTGCCGCGATAGATGCCGTCATTGTTGAAGATGACGACGCAGATCGGCAAATTGTAGCGGCAGATGGTCTCCACTTCCATGCCGGAGAAGCCGAAGGCCGAGTCGCCTTCCACCGCGAGCACGGGATGGCCGGTCTCGAGCGTAGCCGCGATCGCCTGGCCCATGCCGATGCCCATCACGCCCCAAGTGCCGACGTCGAGACGCTTGCGTGGGCGATACATGTCGATGACGCCGCGGGCGAGGTCGAGCGTGTTGGCGCCCTCGTTGACGAGGATCGCCTCGGGATGATCCTTGATGACGTTCTTCAGCACGCCGAGCGCGCCGTGATAGTCCATCGGCGATTTGTTGTTCATGAGCTTCGGCGCCATCTTGGCGACGTTCTCTTCGCGCTTGGTCGAAATCGCCTTGGTCCATTCGACCGGCGGCGCGGTCCAGCCCGACGCCATCGCCTGGTTGAAGGCGGAAACGACCGAGCCGATGTCGCCGACGACGGGCGCGACGATCTCGACGTTGGAGTCCATCTCGCGCGGTTCGATGTCGACCTGGATGAACTTCTTGGGCGCTTCGCCCCAGTTCTTGCCCTTACCGTGCGAGAGCAGCCAGTTCAGTCGGGCGCCGATCAGCAGCACGACGTCGGATTCCTTCAGCACCGTCGAACGGGCGGCGCCTGCGCACTGCGGATGCGTGTCGGAGAGGAGGCCCTTGGCCATGCTCATCGGCAGGAAGGGAATGCCGCTCTTCTCGACGAAGGTCTTGATCTCCTCGTCGGCCTGCGCGTAGGCCGCGCCCTTGCCGAGGATGATGAGCGGACGTTTTGCGCCCTTCAAAACATCAAGCGCGCGCTTGATCGAAGCGGGCGAGGGGATCTGCGCGGGAGCCGCGTCGATCACCTTGACCAGCGACTTCCGGCCGGCATCGGCGTTCATCACCTGGCCGAACAGCTTTGCCGGCAGGTCGAGATAGACGCCGCCCGGACGGCCGGAGACGGCGGCACGGATGGCACGGGCAAGACCGATGCCGATGTCCTGGGCGTGCAGCACGCGATAGGCTGCCTTGCACAGCGGCTTGGCGATCGCCAGCTGGTCCATTTCTTCGTAGTCGCCCTGCTGGAGGTCGACGATCTCGCGCTCGGAGGAGCCTGAGATCAGGATCATCGGGTAGCAGTTGGTGGTGGCGTGCGCGAGCGCGGTGAGACCGTTGAGGAAGCCGGGAGCGGAGACGGTGAGGCAGATGCCGGGCTTCTTGGTGAGGTAGCCGGCGATGCCCGCCGCATAGCCGGCGTTCTGCTCGTGGCGGAACGAGATCATGCGAATACCGGCCGCCTGGGCCATGCGGCCCAAATCCGTGATCGGGATGCCCGGCACATTGTAGATGGTGTTGATGCCGTTCAGCTTGAGCGCGTCGATGACGAGATGAAAGCCATCCGTCAATTCCTGCTCGGTGCCCGGTGCTTCGGACTTGGTCGCGGTATTCAGCATGGGCCTTGTCTCCCTGGTCTCAAGATGCCGTTTCAGGCTTTAGGGGCGATGCCTCGCCCTTCTGGTGAACGTTGCTGGCTAGAAGAGTTCCTGACCATGCGCTTCGACGTAAGCGGCAAGGCCAAGGGTGTGATCGCGGGCGCGCTTCTCGGCGAGCTCGGTATCGCGCGCCTCCAAGGCTTCGATCATGCCGAGATGCTCGGGGAGCGACGTCGCGGTACGGTCCTTGCGTCCGATGGTCAATTGCCGATAGCCACGCACGTGCAGCAGCAAGTCGTTGGTGAGATCGACCAGCACCGGTGATTCCGACAGCGAGATCAGCGCCTGGTGGAAGGCGATGTTGGCGCGCGAATATTCCTCGACGTGATCCTCGGGCAGGCGGTCTTTACCAAAATCCTTGAAGTAGTCGCGCAGCGCCGTGATGTCTTTCTTTCGCGCTGTGGCGGTGATGAGGCGGGCCGCCATGCTCTCCAGCGCCGCCCAGGCGCGGATCATGTCGACGATCTCGCTCTTGGTCCTCCGCACCACCATGATGCCGCGGCGCGGGACCGTCTTCACGAAGCCGTCCTGCTCGAGCATCGCGATGGCTTCGCGGATCGGCGTGCGGCTCACACCCAGGCGCTCGGACAACGCCCGCTCGTCGAGCATCACCGGCTCGGGTGTCGAGTAGATGTCCATCTTGAGGATGGCTTCCTTCAAGGCGTCATACGCCTTGTTCTTGAAGCTCGACTCCGGGGCAATACGAACGATTGCGATATCTGCCTCGGCCATGTTCGGCAACGCCTTGGTTGGTTTCCGCAGTGACACGACGAATCTCCTCCAGTGGGAGTCGTCTTTTACAGGATTATTAACGGGAAAGTTTTTGGCATACCAAATACCAGAATGTCAAGCTGCCTATTTTTTGCAGCGTTCTAAGGTGCGCTGCAGCTTGACAAGTTGGCTTCTGGCATACCAAATGCCATCGCCAGCCATTTTTGATCCAAGCCGGCGGAGTAATCTCGGCGTTATGCCACTCCGTTCCGCGACATGGAACAGAGCGCGGCGAATGGAAAGCATCACGGGCAGCCGCAACACGCGCGCGCTTCGAGAACGCAAGAACCAAGGTCAAGGGAGAGCCACATGTCCAATTCCAAAGATGCCGTCCGCAAGGTGCTTGACCAGGTCAAGGCGGACAAGCGCACCAGCCTGACCGCGCCGGAAGGCAAGCTGGTCTGCGACGCCTACGGCATTCCAGTGCCGAAGGAGGGTGTGGCGAAATCGGCCGGCGAGGCCGGCAAAATGGCCGCCTCGATGGGCTTTCCGGTGGTGATGAAGATCGTCTCCCCGGACATTCTCCACAAGACCGAAGCCGGCGGCGTCATCGTCGGCCTCAAGACGGCCGAAGACGCCGAGAAGGCCTACGAGACGATCCTGTCCAACGCCAGGAAGTACAAGTCCGACGCCAAGATCGAGGGCGTCCAGGTGCAGCAGATGCTGGCCGGCGGCACCGAAGTGATCGTCGGGTCGATCACCGATGCCTCGTTCGGCAAGCTGGTTGCCTTCGGCCTCGGCGGCGTGCTGGTCGAAGTCCTGAAGGACATCACCTTCCGCCTCGCGCCCGCGACCAAACAAGACGCGCTGTCGATGCTCGACGGCATCCAGGCGCATGAGATTTTGAAGGGCGTTCGCGGCGGCGAGCCGGTGAACCGCACCGCGCTTGCGGATGTCATCGTCAAGGTCTCGCAGCTCGTCAGCGATTTCCCCGAGATCGTCGAGCTCGATCTCAACCCGGTGTTCGCGACGGCCAAGGACGCGATCGCGGCCGACGTCCGCATCGTCGTCGACTTCGCTTACGTGCCCAAGCCGAAGCCGCGCCCGACCGAAGAGATCGTCGCGGCCATGAGCCGCATCATGCAGCCGAAGGCGGTTGCCGTGGTCGGCGCTTCGGCCGAAGACGGCAAGATCGGCAATTCCGTGATGAAGAACCTCATCAACGGCGGCTACAAGGGCGACATCTACCCGATTCATCCCAAGGCCGCCGAGATCCTCGGCTACAAGGCCTATAAGAGCGTCAAGGACGTGCCCGGCGTGATCGATACCGCGGTGTTCGCCATTCCCGCGAAGTTCGTCGCCGCGGCGCTCACCGAATGCGGCGAGAAGAAAATTCCCGGCGCGGTTCTGATCCCGTCCGGTTTCGCGGAAGCCGGCGCGCCGGAGCTGCAGGCCGAGATCGTCGAAGTCGGCAAGAAGTACGACATCCGCCTGATGGGCCCGAACATCTACGGCTTCTATTATACGCCTGCCAATCTCTGCGCGACCTTCTGCACCGCCTATGACGTCAAGGGCCACGCGGCGCTGTCCTCGCAGTCGGGCGGCATCGGCATGGCCATCATCGGCTTCTCGCGTTCGGCCAAGATGGGCGTGTCCGCGATCGTCGGCCTCGGCAACAAGTCCGATATCGACGAGGACGATCTGCTCGCCTTCTTCGAGCAGGATCCGAACACCAACCTGATCGCGCAGCACTGCGAAGACCTCAAGGACGGCCGCGCCTTTGCGGAAGCGGCAAAGCGCGTCTCCAAGAAAAAACCGGTCATCGTGCTCAAGGCCGGCCGCACCTCGGCCGGCGCGAAGGCGGCCTCGTCGCACACCGGCGCGCTCGCCGGCAACGACAAGATCTACGAGGACGTCCTCGCGCAGTCCGGCGTGATCCGCGCCCGTAGCTTGCGGCAACTGCTCGAATTCGCCCGCGGCGTGCCGGTGCTGCCGACGCCGAAGGGCGAGAACGTGCTGATCATCACCGGTGCCGGCGGGTCGGGCGTGCTGCTGTCGGACTCCTGCGTCGACAACGGCCTGTCGCTGATGTCGATGCCGGCAGATCTCGATGCTGCCTTCCGCAAGTTCATCCCGCCGTTTGGCGCGGCCGGAAATCCCGTGGACATCACCGGCGGCGAGCCGCCGATCACCTACGTCAACACGGTGAAGCTCGGCCTGACGGACGAGCGCATTCATTCGCTGATCCTCGGCTACTGGCACACCATCGTCACGCCGCCGATGGTGTTCGCCCGCAACATGGTCGAGGTGAAGAAGGAGATGGAGGCCAAGGGCTTCGTGAAGCCGATCGTCGCCTCGCTCGCCGGCGACGTCGAGGTCGAGGAGGCCGCCGAATATCTCTACCAGAACGGCATCCCGGCCTATGCGTATTCGACCGAGCTGCCGGTCGAAGTCCTCGGCGCCAAGTACAAATGGGCGCGCGGAGCAGGGCTGCTCTGAGGCTGCCTTCGCCTCTCCCCGCCTGCGGGGAGAGGCCGGAATTTGCACAGCAAATTCCGGGTGAGGGGCACTCTCCACAAGTCCGTCTCTCACCGTATTCGCGGAGATAGCCCCTCACCCCGACCCTCTCCCCGTAAGAACGGGGCGAGGGAGGGCAGGCGGCTCGCGTCTTGTCTGATTGGCAATGCAGGTCGCGATGAGCAAGAACGTGATCCGACGCAAATCGATCGAGCCCCGATCGTCATCGGAGCCTGACCACGACGCGCGCGACGGCGGCGTGCAATCCGTTGATCGCGCGCTGTCGATTCTCGAAACATTGTCCGAAGACGACGAAGGCTATCGCCTCAGCGATCTCGCCGTTCGCACCGGGCTCTCGACCTCGACCGTACACCGCCTGCTGGCGACGCTGGAAAGCCGCCGCTTCGTGCAGTTCGACCGCGCCGAATCCAAATGGCATGTCGGCGTGCGCAGCTTCACGGTGGGCGCGAGCTTTGCCCGGCGGCGCAATTTCAGCGCCCAGGCTATTCCCTATTTGCGCAAGCTGCGTGATCTCACCCGCGAGACCGCCAATCTCGCCGTGGTCGACGACGAGTTCATCATCGTGCTGACCCGCATGGAGAGCCGTGAAATCATGCGTTCGCTGACCAAAGTCGGCGGCCGCGTTCCGATGGTAACGTCGGGCGTCGGCAAGGCGGTGCTCGCGACCTATTCCGACGAGGACGTCGGTGCCGTCATCCGCCATCACGGCATGCCACGCCTGACCGAGAAATCGATCGTGCGACCAAGCGACCTGTTCAAGGAGCTCGCGACCATCCGCAAGCAGGGTTTTGCGATCGACGACGAGGAAGCCGAGATCGGCCTGCGCTGCGTTGCCGCCGTGGTCTACAACGCGCTTGCCGAGCCGTTGGCGGCGATCTCCGTTTCCGGTTTGACGAGCAGGGTCACCGATGCGCGGCTGCCGGAGATCGGCCGTGTGGTGCGCGAGGTTGCGGCGGAACTGACGGCCGCGCTCGGGGGTGTGACCCCGGTCGCGAAGCCAGCCTGACCCCGGTTCGCGGTCCGTCGTGGCCCGTTGAAGAAATCAGCTCTGGCGGCAGCTGCCCCGACATCGGTATATCCACGCACCGTTGTCGCCTCCTTTTTAGGAAAAGTCATGCCGTCAGAGCTCCGTTCGCCCCGTCTCGCTGTCCTGATCGATGCCGACAACGCTTCGGCAAAGATTGCCGATGGACTGTTCGAGGAGATTGCCAAGATCGGCGAGGCCAGCGTTCGCCGCATCTACGGCGACTTCTCCAATGCCAGGTCCAGGGGCTGGGCCGACATCCTTTCCAAACACGCCATCATCCCGCAGCAACAGTTTGCCTATACGACCGGAAAGAATGCCTCCGACATCACCCTGGTCATCGACGCGATGGACCTGCTTCACAGCGGCCGGTTCGACGGCTTTTGCCTGGTGTCGTCGGATAGCGATTTTACCCGTCTGGCCGCCCGGATCCGGGAGCAGGGCATCGATGTCTTTGGGTTCGGCGAACAGAAGACGCCGGAGAGCTTCCGGCAGGCCTGCCGAAGGTTCGTCTACACGGAGAACCTGCTTGCCGCGCCGGCGCACACCCAGGACGCCGCTTCGAGATCGAAATCGCTTCAGCCGCTCGATGCCGCGACCCCCATCATCAAGAAGGTCATCACCCAGATGGAGAGCGAGGACGGCTGGGTCACGCTCGGGGAAGTCGGCCGCCAACTTGCCAATCTCGCGTCCGATTTCGATCCGAGAACGTTCGGCTTCCGCAAGCTGAGCGACCTCGTGCGCAAGACCAATTCCTTCGAGATCGACGAGCAGAACGGGAGGTCAATGCGGATTCGGGTCAAGCCCACTGCCGCAGCGGCCCCGAGACGACGGAACTCGCGCAGGCCCGCGAGGTCAGGGGCGGCAGGCGCTTCGCCGCCTAAAGCGTAAGCAGGGCGTGCCGTTATATTTGCGCTTGCCCGGTCTGGCGCAGGGCGTAACCATCGCGGGACCGTAACGCCACGCGAGGGTCCCGATGACCAGACTTACCCGCTTCGCCGTCGCACCGTTGCATTCGATGACCCGGCGTCTCGCCGATGTGGCCTCGGCGCGGGTCGCGCCGGATCTCGTCGTCACCGGCGCGCGGGTGCTTTCGACCTATTCGGAGCGCATCCATCAGGGACGTGAGGTCTGGATCACCGGCGGCCGCATCGCGGCGGTGAAGCCGGCTGGAATAGCCAAGAAGGCCTGGAGCGGCGTCACGACCTACGATGCCGCGGGCGGCATTATCGCGCCGGGCCTGGTTGATCCGCACATCCACATTGAATCCTCGATGGTGACGGCCTGCGCCTATGCCGAGGCCGCCCTGCTCAACGGCACCACCACGATCTTCTGCGACAGCCACGAGATCGGCAACGTCATGGACGTCGCCGGCGTCGAGGCGATGCTGGAGGACGCGCGCGAGGCGCCGCTGTCGATCTTCTTGACAGTGCCGAGCACGGTGCCCGCGACTTCGGCCGCACTGGAGACTGCGGGCGGCGACCTCACGCCGGACAAGATCGCCGGCCTGTTCGACCGCTGGCCGGAGGCTGTCGGGCTCGGCGAGAAGATGGATTTCGTGCCCGTGACCATGGGCGATGAGCGCAGCCACGCCATCCTCGCCGCCGCCCTGAAGCGTGGGCGGCCGGTGTCCGGCCATGTCTATGGCCGCGAATTCGTTGCGGCTTATGCGGCATCCGGCGTCACGGATACCCATGAGGCGATCGACCGCGACATCGCCGACGATTTGCTCGATGCCGGGGTCTGGGTCTTCCTGCGCGGGGGACCGCCGACCACACCGTGGCACTCGCTGCCGCAGGCGATCCGCACTATCACCGAGCTCGGCGCTTCGCACAAGCGCACGGCCGCGTGCACCGACGATCGCGACGCCGATGATCTCCTGCTGTTCGGTCTCGACTGGGTGGTGCGGGAGGCGGTGAAGGCGGGAATGTCGCCCGAGCAGGCCTGGTCGATGGGCTCGCTGCATGGCGCGACGCGCTTCAACATGGACAGCGATATCGGCGGGCTCGGCGGGGGGCGCCGCGCCGATCTGGTGCTGATGGACGACAATCTGAAGCCGCAATGCACCTGGTATGGCGGCGAGCTGGTGGTCGAGAACCGCAAGATCACGCCGCGGCTCGATCAGGCATTGTCGCAGCGATATCAATACCCGAAGGCGGCCTACGCGACCGTGAAGCTGCCGGAGAAGCTGAAGCTGACGCCGGAGCTGCCGGCGAAGGCCTGCACCGTCAACGCCATCAAGACCGCGTTGCCCGGCATCACGCTGATCCATGAGAAGATCGAGATCGAGCCGGCCAAGGATTGGCCGGAATTGTTCGCGCGCTACAGCCTGTGCTTCGTCACGGTGGTCGAGCGCCACGGCAAATCGGCCGGCAATGTCGCCTATGGCCTCTTGAAGGACTTTGGCCTGAAGCGCGGCGCGGTCGCCTCCAGCGTCGGGCACGACAGCCACAACATCATCGTTGCCGGTACCAACGAGGCCGACATGCAGGTCGCGGTGGCCGCCATCAAGGAGCAACAGGGCGCCGTCTGCCTCGTCGCCGAGGGCAAGGTGAGGGCGCTGGTGCCGCTGCCGATCGCCGGTCTGCTGTCCGACAAGCGCGTTACCGAAGTGGCGGAAGAGGTCAAGGTGCTGAAGAAAGAATGGGCGGAAGCCGGCTGCACCATCCCCTACATGGGCTTCAATTTGATTCCTCTATCGGTCATTCCGGAAATTCGCATCACCGACAAGGGCCTCGTGCTGGTGCCGCAGATGGAGCTGGCGCCGCTGTTCGAGTGAGCGCTTTCACGCGAGTCTCGACCTAACCGACTGAAGCCGCCGCGATTTTTTCGCGGCTGCCGCATCGTGGAAAATAAAATCGATCTCGTTGAGTGAAGCCCTCGCGGGCCCGATGATCTCGCTCGAGCCAATGCAACTCAAGCGAGGTCCGATATGGCGAAGATGCGAGCCATCGATGCTGCCGTGCGAATTCTGGAGAAGGAAGGCATCTCGACTGCCTTCGGCGTTCCCGGGGCCGCGATCAATCCGCTTTACTCGGCGCTGAAGAAGCGCGGCTCGATCCGCCATATCCTGGCGCGCCATGTCGAGGGGGCCTCGCACATGGCCGAGGGTTATACGCGGGCCAAGGCGGGCAATATCGGCGTCTGCATCGGAACCTCGGGGCCGGCGGGCACCGACATGATCACCGGGCTCTATTCGGCGATCGCCGATTCCATCCCGATCCTCTGCATCACCGGCCAGGCGCCGCGGGCGCGGCTCTACAAGGAGGATTTCCAGGCCGTCGACATCGAATCGATCGCAAAGCCCGTGACCAAATGGGCGGTGACCGTGCGCGAACCCGGGCTGGTGCCTCGCGTGTTCAGCCAGGCCTTTCACATCATGCGCTCGGGAAGGCCTGGCCCGGTCCTGATCGATATGCCGCTCGACGTGCAGCTCGCCGAGATCGAGTTCGACGACGAGACCTATGAGCCGCTGCCGGTCTACAAGCCCACCGCGACGCGCAAGCAGGTGGAGAAGGCGCTGGAGATGCTCAACGCGGCCGAACGGCCGCTGATCGTCGCGGGCGGCGGCGTGATCAATGCCGACGCCTCGGATTTGCTGGTGGAATTCGCCGAGATCGCCAACGTGCCGGTCGTGCCGACGCTGATGGGGTGGGGGGCCATCCCCGATGACCACGTGCTGATGGCCGGCATGGTCGGTCTTCAGACCAGCCACCGTTACGGCAATGCCACCATGCTCGAATCCGATTTCGTGCTGGGCATCGGCAACCGCTGGGCCAACCGCCACACCGGCTCGGTCGAGACCTACACCAAGGGCCGCACCTTCGTGCATGTCGACATCGAGCCGACCCAGATCGGGCGCGTGTTCAACCCCGACCTCGGCATCGTCTCGGATGCCAAGGCCGCCCTTGAGCTTTTCGTCACCGTCGCCAGGGAGTGGCGCCGGTCAGGCAGGTTGCGCGAGCGCCAGGCGTGGCCCGCTTCCTGCCGCGACCGCAAGAAAACGATGTTGCGCAAGAGCCATTTCGACAACGTTCCGATCAAGCCGCAGCGCGTCTACGAGGAGATGACCAAGGCCTTTGGCCGTGACACCTGCTACGTCTCCGTGATTGGCCTGTCGCAGATTGCCGGGGCGCAGTTTCTGGGGGTATACAAGCCGCGCAACTGGATCAATGCCGGGCAGGCCGGGCCGCTCGGCTGGACGCTGCCCGCGGCGCTCGGCGTGCGCGCGGCGTGTCCGGATCGCGACATCGTCGCGCTCTCCGGCGACTACGACTTCCAGTTCCTGATCGAAGAGCTCGCGGTCGGGGCGCAATTCAATCTGCCCTACATCCACGTCGTCGTGAACAACTCCTATCTCGGCCTGATCCGCCAGGCCCAGCGTGGCTTCGACATGGACTATCACGTCCAGCTCTCCTTTGAGAACATCAACGCGCCCGAGCTCGGCGGCTATGGCGTCGACCATGTTGCGGTCGCCGAAGGCCTCGGCTGCAAGGCGATCCGCGTCACCGACCCGAAAGACTCGCAGGCGGCGTTCGCGACCGCGCGCGAATTGATGGCCAAGCATCGCGTGCCCGTGATGGTCGAGTTCATCCTCGAACGTGTCACCAACATCGCGATGGGCACCGAGATCGACAACATCGTCGAATTCGAGGAGGTGCTGGATCTGCCGCTCGACGACGTCGCGACCGCGCGGCCCGGCGTGCTGCAGCCGGCGGAATAGGGAACAGCATCATGCCGAAATTCGCCGCCAACCTCACCATGCTCTTCAACGAAATGCCGTTCGTGGACCGCTTCGCCGCGGCCAAAGCGGCGGGCTTTTCCGGGGTCGAGTACCTCTTCCCCTATGATTTCGACAAGGCGCTTTTGCGCGAGCAGCTCGACCGCCATGGGCTGACGCAGGTGCTGCACAATCTGCCGGCCGGCAATTGGGCGGCAGGCGAGCGCGGCATCGCGATCCTGCCGGATCGTGTCAGCGAGTTCCGGGACGGCGTGTTTCGCGCCATCGACTATGCCAAGGCACTCGATTGCGAGCAGCTCAACTGTCTCGTCGGCATCGCGCCTGTCGATGCCGACCCGCGTGAGCTCAACGAAACGCTGGTCGGGAATCTGCGGTTTGCAGCTTCGACCCTGGCCCGCGAGAACATCAAGCTTCTGGTCGAGCCGATCAACACGCTCGACATTCCCGGCTTCTTCCTCAACGGCACCGAGCAGGCCGTGCAGCTGGTCTCCGAGGTGCGCTCAAACAATCTGTTTGTCCAATACGACATCTATCACATGCAGATCATGGAGGGCGATCTCGCCCGTACCATGCAGGAATATCTGCCGCAGATCGCGCACATCCAGCTCGCCGACAATCCAGGTCGTCACGAGCCCGGCACCGGCGAGATCAACTTTCCCTTCCTGTTCCGCCATCTCGACGCGATCGGCTATCGCGGCTGGATCGGTTGCGAATACAAGCCGCGCACCACGACGCTGAAAGGCCTGTCCTGGCACGCCGCGCAGACTTTCGAGACCTGAGGAAACCGTAGACATGATCGACATCGGCTTATCGGACTTGGCACCATGGGACGGCTGATGGCCGGTCATCTTCTGGCCGCAGGCCATCGCGTTCTCCTGCACGATGTCGGGCCGGTCGCACCCGAGCTGATCGCGGCCGGCGGCGTTGACTGCAAGTCAAGCAAGGAGGTCGCGGAGGAGGCGGATTCGGTCATCATCATGGTGCCGGATACCCCGCATGTGGAGGCCGTGCTGTTCGGCAAGGACGGCGTCGCGGGCGGCGTTTCCAAGGGCAAGATCGTGGTCGACATGAGCTCGATCTCGCCGCTGGCGACCAAGGAATTTGCGAAGAAGATCGAGGCGCTCGGCGCGGATTATCTCGATGCACCGGTGTCAGGCGGGGAGGTCGGTGCCAAGGCGGCAAGCCTCACCATCATGGTCGGTGGCCCCGAGCGCGCCTTCAACACCATGAAGCCGATCTTCGACCGGATGGGAAAGAACGTCACCCGCGTCGGCGCCAATGGCGACGGCCAGACGACGAAGGTCGCCAACCAGATCATCGTCGCGTTGACGATCGAGGCGGTCAGCGAAGCGCTACTGTTCGCGTCGAAAGCCGGTGCGGATCCGGCGCTGGTGCGGCAGGCCCTGATGGGCGGCTTTGCGTCGTCCCGGATTCTCGAAGTGCATGGCGAGCGCATGGTGAAGCGCAATTTCGATCCCGGCTTCCGCATCGAGCTGCACCAGAAGGATCTCAACCTCGCGCTTGAAGGCGCCCGCGCGCTCGGCCTGTCGCTGCCGAGCACGGCAGTGGCGCAGCAACTATTCTCGTCCTGCGCCGCGCATGGCGGCAAGGGCTGGGATCACTCGGCGATGGTGCGCGCGCTGGAACTGATGGCGGGCCACGAGATCGCGGCGGCCTGAACTGTTACCGGGTAACAGTCTCCGGTTTTGGTGCCGTCTAGATCGGGCGGGGAACCGGAACAATGATCCGGCCCCGCGGTTGAAGGCGCACAACAATCACTGGAGACATAAGCACATGAAAACCCGTCTTGCGATTTCGTTGGCTGCCGCGTCGCTGCTGGCGTCGAGTGCGGCCTTTGCTCAGTCGACGACCGAAGAGGGCGCCAGGAACGGCGCACGCGCGGGCGGCGACATCGGCGGCCCGGTCGGAGCGATGGTCGGTGGTACCGTCGGGGCGGCGGTCGGCGCTGGTCTGGAAATCCCGAATGCGATCCTCGGCGGAATTCCGCGTGATGATTCGGTCGTGGTCCACGAGCGCGTCGTGGTCGGCGAGCCGCTGCCGCCGACCGTGGTGCTGCGGCCCGTGCCGAACTACACCGAATATCGCTATGCGGTCGTAAACGACCGCCGCGTGATCGTGGAGCCGCGCACGCGCCGCGTCGTCAAGATCATCGACTGATCGATCGGAGCGTGAGCTTTGAAGAGACG
The DNA here is from genome assembly GCF_055811035.1 of Bradyrhizobium sp. MI1.10. Classification (NCBI taxonomy): domain Bacteria; kingdom Pseudomonadati; phylum Pseudomonadota; class Alphaproteobacteria; order Hyphomicrobiales; family Nitrobacteraceae; genus Bradyrhizobium; species Bradyrhizobium sp. MI1.10. The sequence goes on along the minus strand of NZ_JBVVPN010000005.1, from coordinate 203,584 downwards.
GGCCCTGCGGAGCGTCACTCCGCGGGGCCTTGACTCGAGAGGACCGAATTTGCGCGAAACCGCGTCATGGCCCAATCGGCGATGGCCGCCAGCGCGAAGCCGATGCAGGTGGTGCCGGCATCGACCAGAAAGTCCTCCAGCCGCGGATGTCGTCCCGGTGCCCAGAATTGCATCAGTTCGAGCAGGCCGATCAGCACCACGGCGATGGCTGTCGCCGACAGGCGGCGGCGCGGATAGGCGAAGCCGAAGGCTAGTCCCACCAGGACGAAGGCAAGGGCATGCTCGCCGTCCTGGCCAAGGTCGGAATGGGGCCGCAGGCCGGGCGGACCGAGGGTTGCAAAGGCGACGGCGGCGGCAAGCAGCCAGGCAGAGGAGCGAACCAAAATGGACATCCGCACCGCTTAGCACGGATTGCAGCAGCTTGCCGAGGCGCCGGGATCAGATCGCCGTGTAGTTAATGACGAAACGTTAAAGCGGCTCGCGCACGCCCAGGCCGTGCATGAAGCGTTCCCGGATTTGTACGGGATCGCGTCGGGTGGCGCCGACGCCGGGCTTGTCATCGATACGAACGGCGATCAGGCTGGGCTCGCCAGCCGACATGGCTTCCTCAACCAGACGCTCGAAATCCTCCTCGTCCGCGGCCCAGGCGCTGTTGGCAAGCCCGGAGCCGGTCGCGATGGCGACGATGTCAGCTACGTTCGCGGCCGGTGTCGGCTGCGCGCCGGTGGTCTGGTAGATGCCGTTGTCCATCACGATCATGACGAGATTCTTCGGCTTCAACGCCGCGATCGTCGAGAGCGCGCCGAGCTGCATCAGGAGCGAACCATCGCCTTCGAGCGCAAAGACGCGCCGGTCCGGTTGCGCCAGCGCCACGCCCAGCGCGATCGGGAAGGCGAGGCCCATGCTGCCGAGCATGTAGAAATTCTGCGGACGGTGGCCGGCGGCCCAGAGGTCGAAATTGGTGTTGCCGATGCCGCCGATCACGGCTTCCTCGTGCTCGAGTTTCGCGATCAGGCGCGAGGTAACGTCGAAGCGGCTCATCACTTTGGTGTTGCGCGCGTCTGTCTTCATTTGGCCGTCCTCACTTGTCGAACACCTTGCCGCCCGTGAGCAGCGGGTTGAGGATCAGCGCGACTGGCGCCTGCGTCGTGATGGCCTGCTTGATCGAACGGTCGGCAATGAATTCGAGCTCGTCGAGCCGGGTGATGGTGTGATGCTCCAGCGCCAGCGAATCCAGCACCGGACGCATGGTGCGGCAGACCAGTGACTGGCCGTAATTGAATTCGCCGAGCGTGCCGCGCTCAGACACGAACATGATCAGCGGAATCTGGTAGGGCACCGCAAGCGAGGCCAGCACGTTGGCGAGCGTCGCAAACCCCGAGGTCTGCATCAACACCGCGCCCCGTCGTCCGCCCATCCAGGCACCCGAGACGATGCCGACGGCCTCCTCCTCGCGGGCGGTGGCAAAGGTGGTGAAGAACGGATCGGCGTGCAGGTTCTTGATCAGCGGCGTCAGCACGCGGTCGGGCACGTAAGGGACGAGGCTGATCTCGTTCCGCTTCAGCGTTTTAGGACGATGCCGTGCCAGCTCTTGTCGCTGGAGGTCTGCGCCGCCTCGGACGAGGTCTGTTGCTCCGCAATCGGCATTGCGTTCTCCCTTCGGCCGCGCATGCTTCTTGGTCTTTTGCCTTTGTCGTGGCCATCGTCTTGGCCGTCGTGGCGGTCTGCCGAACTTGACGCAGGCAGCGGGATTGTCAACATGTCCGGGCTGCACCGTGATCTGCGCCAGACGGCCTGCCGCGGCCGGTGCCGCCGTGTCATAAGCGGCAATAACAAGAGAACGGAGGAACGTATGAAAGGATCGCGCGCCGCGCTGGCCCTGCGGATCTCCTGGAGAAAGCCGGAAGGGTCCTGATGTCCGTCAACAGCAAGCGCGTCTTCTACGTTAAATATCTAGCCAATCCGATCTATATCGACATTCTGAAGGCGCGGCCCGACGTCCGGCTCGATCGCATCGAGAACGAGAGCCCCGAGGAATATTTCGCGCCGATCATCGAAGCGGCTCATGTCTACCAGATCGGCGCCGCCCGTGACGAACTGGCCCCGCATTTCCATGTCGATGCTGCCTTCCTGAAGCGCGCGCCGAACCTGCTGCTCGTCTCCAGCAACGGCGCTGGATTCGATCCTGTTGACGTCGAGGCCTGCACCGATGCCGGCGTGCTGGTCGTCAACCAGTCCGGCGGCAACGCCCATTCCGTCGCCGAGCATGCGCTGGCGATGATGCTGACGCTGTCCAAGCGCATCATCCAGTCCGACCGCAAGCTCCGCAGGGAGTCCAACGTCAACCGCAACGAACTCGTCGGCAACGAGATCGAGCACAAGACCGTCGGCATCATCGGCCTCGGCAATGTCGGTCGCCGCATCGCCGCGCTGTGCAAGGGCCTGTTCGGCATGAAGGTGCTGGCCTACGATCCGTACCTGACGGCCGAAATGATGGCCGAGCGGGGCGGCGAGAAGGTCGAGCTCGACGAGCTCTTGCGCCGCGCCGACTTCGTCTCGATCTCCTGTCCGCTCGACAAGGGCAGCCGCAATATGATCAGCGTGCGCGAGTTTGGGTTGATGCAGCCGCATGCGTACTTTATCACCACGGCGCGTGGCTTCATCCACGATGAGGATGCGCTGCTCCAGGCGTTGCGTGACAAGCGCATTGCGGGCGCCGGTCTCGACGTCTGGTCGAAGGAGCCGCCGCCGCCGGAGCATCCGCTGCTCCAGCTCGACAACGTGCTGGCGAGCCCGCATACGGCCGGCGTCACGATCGAGGCGCGCCAGAACATGGGCCGCATCGCCGCCGAGCAGGTGCTGCAGACGCTCGACGGTAAGCGCCCGCCGCGCATCATCAATCCCGAGGTCTGGCCGCGCTATGCCGAGCGGTTCAAGCAGGCGTTTGGTGTGATGCCGGCGTAGGGCGCGCGAAGTCTGATCGTGCTCCGATCGCTGGTTACGAGGATGAAAACAGAAAGCGGCGGATTTTACTGATGGCGTGAGTGAACACGTATGACTTGTCCTGTAGATCAGGGTTCATGAGCATATTTTCGATTGCGACATCCGGACTTTCCGCGGCGAGTTTGCGTGTGAACGTGGCCGCGAGCAATATCGCCAACATTCGCACGACAGGCCCGCTACCTGCGTCAGGCGGATCGAGCACATCGGCCAGTGCGGTCAGTTCGAGCATTAGTCCGACGTTTCCCGCGGCGTATGTGCCGTTGCGAGTCGATCAGGTCGACCAATCGAGCGGCTCGACGCCGGGCGGTACGTTCACGACCGTGTCGGCGGTTTCGCCGAGCTTTACCGCACAATCCGACCCAAGCGCCCCCTTCGCAAACCAGGACGGCCTGGTCGCCGCGCCGAATGTCGATCTCGCCAGCGAATTCGTTCAACTGGCGACCGCGAAGTACAGCTTCATTGCCAATGCGAAGGTCATTCAGGCCTATTCAGAAACGACAGAGTCGATACTCGACATCACGACGTGATGTCGGCGCGGGCGCTCGTGTCGCGCGCGCCTTCCGCAGGCCCCTAGGCGGGGCGAGGGTGGTTGACGGATTGAGCCGACGACTGTCGGCGGGCGGGAACCGCGCCCCGACCTTGATCCGCATCAAAATCTCCCTCCCGCAATCCGGCTAAATGGGATTAGAGTGAGCGCCGCCGGGGCAGGCAGGAGGTCCCATGTCAACTTATGTGGTCAGGTTCATGAAGGACGTGCTCGGCCAGTACGGCCGGCAGATCGAGGTGTGCCAGGGCACGCTCGAGATCGACGCTTCCGACGAGAACGAAGCCAGAGAGCGGGCGAAGGCGAGGTTTTGCGAGGACCAGGCACTGCACCACTGGTCCTTGCATGCCGACCGCATCCAGGTCAGACCGGCTGACTTTCCGTCGTGAGGGCCTAGCGGCCGGGCGCCGTGACGGGCGGCGGCGCGGTGACGCCGGCACCGAGCGAGCGCTGTACCATGACGGTGTCGGACCAGTGACCGTTGCGATAGGCGACACCGCAGAGCAGGCCGGCGCGCGCGAAACCGAACTTCTCGTGCAGCGCCAGCGAGGGGGCATTGTCGGCATCGATATAGCCGATCATCTGGCGGAAGCCGGCCGCCGCACACGCGTCGATCAACTCCTGCAGCAATAGCCGTCCGACTCCGCGGCCGAGATGGTCGTGGTGCACATAGATCGAATGCTTGGCGGCGTAGCGATAGGCTGGACGCTTGCGGAACAGTACCGCATAGGCATATCCCACGACTTCACCACGAAAGGTCGCGACCAGATGCGGCAGGCGGGTCTGCTTCAGGTTCTTGCGGCGGTCGCGCAGATCGTCCGGCTCGGGCGCACCGGTTCCCTCGACGTCGCGTGGCACGCCGTTGCGGACGTGATGGCGGTAGATCGCCAGCATCGCATCGACATCGCTCTCGCGTGAGGGCCGGACCACGACTGGCCCGTCATCCGGGCGCGCAATCGCAGTTTCGTTCATCGGCACCTACCCGGCAACGACGTAAGTATAGAGCCCGATGCGCCCCTGCGCATCGATCTCCTTGTAGACGCCCTGGATTTCCACATCGAAGCCCGGGAACGTGTTGAAGCAGGTCTCGAACATCTTGAGATAATCCAGCATGGGCTTGGCCCGTTCCGTCAGCCGCTCGCCGGGCACGATGGTTGCGATGCCGGGCGGATAGACCACGAAGGGCGTGGTGGCGATGCGGCCCGTGATCGCTTCGATCGGCAGATAGTCGACATCGTTGCGGAACAGGTAGCGCGCGGCATCGCGGGGCGACATCGCGATGTCAGGCATGTGCTCGGGCATGAACTGCCGGGCCTGGAGTGCGCTGACGTCGGCGGCACGGAAGAAACGGTGCATATCGCCGCAGAGATCGCGCAGCCGCACGCCGGCATAGCGCGCCTGCCGTCGCTGGCAGAACTCCGGGATGGCGTCGGCCAGCAGCGCATTGTCGTCGTGCAGCCGCTTGAATGCGACGAGACCGGAGATCAGCGTGCCCGCCTTGCTTGCTTCGACGCCCGGAGTGAGCAGGAAGAGCAGGGAGTTGAGGTCGTTCTTCTCGGGGACGATGCGGTTCTCGCGCAGATATTGCGCGACGACCGGCGCGGGGATGCCGTGCTCGACATAGGCGCCGGTGATGCGATCGAAGCCGGGCGTGAGCAGCGTCAGCTTGTTCGGATCGGTCATGGCAAACCCCTCGCTGAGGCCAGGGAAGCCATGCCAGGCGCTGTCGGGGGAGAGCTGCCACAGCGCAGGGTTGGTGGCGAGTTCGTCGGTGGAGAGTGTTTCCCAGGCGACGTTGTGGGCGGCGCCGGCGCGGCTGACGTCGGGAATTGCGACGCGGTCGGGGACGAAGGGTTCGAAGAACCAGCGGCGGTCCGGAGTCTGCTCCTTCTCCTCGAACTCCCGGCGCATCGCGCGGATTTTCTTGCGCAACTCGATGCCGAGCCGGATCGTGTCGTCCCACAGCACTTCGCCGGAGCGGCCCTTCATCATCTGTGCGCCGACGTCGAGCGAGGCGAACAGCGGGTAGAATGGCGACGTGGAAGCGTGCTGCATGAAACTTTCGTTGAAGCGGCGGTGCTCGACGCGCCGTTTCTGGCCGCGGATGTGACGATCCTTGATGTGGATCTGGGATGCCTGCGAGAAGCTCGCGAGCTGCTTGTGGGTCGACTGCGTCGCGATGATGCCGGGAGCCTCGGGGGGAAGGTTGGTCAGCCCCATGGCGAAGCGGCCGGCATAGAGCGGGTGGAATTTCATGAAGCCGGCCCAAGCCTCGTCGAACAGGATGTACTCGCAGAGATGGCCGATGCGCTTCAAGATCATCTCGGCGCTGTGAATGGTGCCGTCATAGGTGCACTGCTCGACCACGGCGACGCGGAACGGCCGCTCCTTGCGCCAGGCGTCCTTGTCCGTCACCAAGGGATGATTGCGGATCGTCTCGCGCAAGGTTTTCTCGTCGAGCATGTCCCAGCGCATCGGGCCAATCAGGCCCCAGGCGTTGCGGATGGTCGGCACGTAGACCGGAACGCCGCCATTGATCATCAGCGCGCCATGATGAGCGGCTTTGTGATTGTTGCGGTCGAACAGCACGAGATCGCCGTCGGTGACGAGAGCGCCGAGCGCGATCTTGTTCGATGTCGAGGTTCCGTTGAGCACGAAATAGGTCTTTTCCGCGCCAAAAATCTGGGCGGCTTCCTTCTGCGCCCTTAGCGCGGGACCTTCGTGGGTGAGGAGGTCGCCGAGGTCGAGCACGGAATTGTCGAGGTCGTCGCGGAACACGGACTCGCCGAGATGTTCGACGAACACCCGCCCGATCGGGCTGCGGTTGTAGAACACGCCGCCATTGTGGCCTGGACAGGTCCAGAGCTGGTTGCCCTCTTCGGCATAATCGACCAGCGCGCCGAAGAAGGGCGTCTTCAGCGTCTCCGCATATTGCTTCAGACGGCTGATCAGGTTCTTGGCGATGAAGGTCGGTGTCTCCTCGGACAGGAAGACATAACCGTCGATGAAGTCGAGCACCTCGACCGGCAGATCCTCGAACCGCTTGCGCCGGATCAGGAGGATGATCGGGAAATCGAGGCCGCGCCGCCGCATCAAATTGATCAGCGCCGAGGTCTTGCCCTCCAGGCCCTTCTTGCCCCAGTCCACCACCATGCAGCCGATCGCGGCATCGGTCTGCACCGCCATCTCCGCGTCCTCCAGCTTGCGGGCGCGAACGACCTCGAAGCCGGAACGCTGGATCTCCTCGATGATCTGGTTGAAGCGGACACCTTCGAGGTCGTCGGCGTCGAACACAGGTGCGGCGAACAGGAAGTTGAAGCGCTTGAAATAGTCCATGTCATGTCCCGAATGTGCGAGACCGACAGGTCTCGACACATTTGATGACAGCTGGATGACAGGGAGCGCGATCCCGAGCGGGCCGGGTCGGATGACCATCGGCTCAGTCCAGCAGCTTGTCCAATGTGATCGGGAAGCGGCGGATGCGTTTGCCGGTGGCGTGATAGACGGCGTTTGCGATCGCCGCCGGGACGCCGACGATGCCGATCTCGCCAATGCCCTTGATGCCGAGCCCGTTGATGTGCGCGTCCGGCTCGTCGACGAAGATCACGTCGATGTCGTGAACATCCGCATTCACGGGAATGTGGTACTCGGCGATGTTCGCGTTCATGATCCGACCGAAGCGATGATCCATCACCGTCTCCTCATGGAGCGCCATCCCGATCCCCCAGACCACGCCGCCCATGATCTGGCTGCGGCCGGTCTTGGTGTTCAGAATCCGCCCGGCCGCAACGGCGCTCACGACCCGCGTCACGCGAATGACGTTTAGCTCTTCGTCCACCTTGACCTCGGCGAAGACGGCCGAATGGGTGTTGCGCGCGTGTTTCTTGTCCTCACCGAACTGGTTGAGCTTCTCCTTCTCGATGCGCTCGACGCCGCCATGGCGCATCGCGTCGGCGATCGAGACTGCGCGGCTGTTGTCGCTGGCGCTGGCAATGCTGCCGTCGGTCAGCACCGTATCGACAAGCTCGGCGCCGGCGACCGGCGAGCCTGGCATCTTCCCGGCCAGAGCTAACAGCTCCTTGCGCACTTCCTCGGCGGCTGCGAGCACCGCATGTGCGCTCGAGGCGGCCATCCAGGAGCCGCCCTCGACAGGCGCCTGCGGCAGACTGGAATCTGCGAGCCTGACGCTGATGTTCTCGATTGGGAGGCCGAGTGCGTCGGCTGCGACCTGAGCGACAATGGTGTAGGTGCCGGTGCCGATGTCCGATGCGGCACATGACACCTCGGCATGTCCGTTCGACGTCAGCGCGATACGGACGGCGACCGGCATCTGCAGTGCTTCCCACACACCCGTCGCCATGCCCCAGCCGACCAGCTCCTTGCCGTCGCGCATCGAGCGCGGCACAGGATTGCGTCTGCTCCAGCCGAAGGCGTCCGCGCCGCGCGCGTAGCATTCGCGCAACTGCTTGCTGGTGTAGGGGAGGTTTTCGCTCTGGTCGCGATCCGAGTAGCACTTCAGCCGCAGTTCGACCGGGTCGAGCTTGAGCGCGACGGCGAGCTCGTCCATTGCGCATTCGAGCGCGCAGACGCCCGACGCCGCGCCCGGTGCGCGCATGTCGCAAGGCGTGGAGACGTCAAGGTGAACCAGCTTGTGCGCGAAGCGGCTGTTCGGGGTCTTGTAGAGCTGTTCGGCCCAGCCGGTATCGTTGCGCGCAAAATCCTCGTAGCGCGAGGTGACGGCAATGGCCTCGTGCGTAACGGCGTCGAGCGTACCATCCGATTTTGCGCCGAGCGCGACGCGCTCGATGGTCATCGGCCGGTATCCGAGCCCGTACATCTGCTGCCGCGTCAGCACGACGCGAATGGACCGCTTCAGCGCGAGCGCGCCGAGTGTTGCCAACACCACCTGATATTGCGGCCGCAAGCCGGAACCGAAGGCGCCGCCGACGTATGGCGAGACCACGCGAATGTCATCCGGTTTCTTGTCGAACACCCCGCAGAGAAATTTGTGGACGTTCTGGACGCCTTGAGTCTTGTCGTAGATCGTGAGCTTGCCATTGCTGTCCCAGACCGCCGTAGTCGCATAGAGCTCCATCGGATTGTGATGCTCGGTCGGTATCACGTAGTCCGCCTCGTGGCGCACATAAGCTCCCGCAAGAGCCGCTACGGCGTCGCCCCGCGGCTTGTGCGGCTTGTCCTTCTCGGCAGCGTTGCTGCGCTCGCCTTCGAGGTCGGTCGCAAAACCATGCTGCTCATATTCGACCCGCACGAGAGTCGCGGCAAATTTCGCGGTTTCCCAGTCCTCCGCCACGACCAACGCAATCGGCTGGCCATTGAACTTGATCGTGTCATCATAAAGCGGACGGAAAGGCGAGCCTTCCTCGGGCGCTACTTCGTCCTTCCACGAATCGTCCTTGTCGGCCAGTGGCGGACGGTTCGCATGCGTGAGCACGTCGAGTACGCCTTCGACCTGGAGTGCCGTACTGGTGTCGAGGCGGGCAATGCGCCCGCATGGAATGGTGGCCTCGACCACGAAGCCATGGAGGAGCCCGTCCGCCGGAAATTCGCCGGCGTATTTGGCGGCCCCGGTGACCTTGGCTCGGCCGTCGACACGCGACGTTGGCGTTCCGACATAAGCGTTCATAGGGTCCTCACGCGATCTTCTTGTGAGCCTGGGATTGCGGTGTGGCGTTCGCCGCCTGTGTCAGCGTCCGCACGATGGCGCGGCGTGCGAGCTCGACCTTGAAGCCGTTATGTGAGCGGGCCGTTGCTCCCTGGAGCAAGAGATCCGCGGCGTGCGAGAAGTGATCGGGCGTCGCGGCCTGACCGCGCAACGCAGCTTCGGCTTCGAGGCTGCGCCAGGGCTTGTGAGCCACGCCGCCGAGCGCCACGCGTGCCCCGCTGATTGCGTTGCCCTCCAATTCGAGCGCGGCGGCAACCGAGACCAGAGCAAAGGCATAGGACATGCGGTCGCGAATTTTGAGGTAGCTGTAGTTTTGAGCAAAGCCGAGCGGCGGCAGTTCGATCGCCGTGATGATCTCGCCGGTGCCGAGGTTGGTATCGACGTGAGGCTTGTCGCCGGGCACCCGGTGGAAATCAGTTAGCGCGATGGTGCGTTCGCCGGAGGGGCCCGCGATGTGCACGAGCGCATCGAGCGCGGCCAGCGCCACGCTCATATCGGACGGATTGGTCGCGATGCAGGCGGCGCTCGTACCCAGGATCGCATGGTTGCGGTTCAGCCCGTCCATCGCCGAGCAGCCGCTGCCGGGATGTCGCTTGTTGCAGGGCGTGGCCGTGTCATAGAAATAGGCGCAGCGCGTTCGCTGCATCAGATTGCCGCCAACGGAGGCCATGTTGCGCAATTGCGCCGAGGCGCCGGCCAGAATGGCGCTGGCGAGCAGGGGATAGCGCTGCTCGATCAATGGATGGTAGGCGAGGTCCGAGTTCGGCACCAGGGCGCCGATGCGCAAGGACCCGTCGGCCGTCCCCTCGACCTTGCGGAGCGGCAGGCGGGAAATGTCGATCAGCCGGGTGGGGCGCTCGACATTCTCTTTCATCAGGTCGATCAGATTTGTGCCGCCGGCAATGAGTTTTGCGCCGGGATCGGCGGCGAGCAGGCGAATCGCGTCGGCGACATCATTGGCTCGGGCGTATAGGAAGTTGTTCATGGCTGGCCCATTGCCTGCTGGATGGCGGCGACGATGTTCGGATAGGCGCCGCAGCGGCAGAGGTTTCCGCTCATCGACTCCCGGATCTCGTCGGTATCTTTGGCACGGCCTTCGACGAGCAGTCCGGCCGCCGAACATATCTGTCCCGGCGTGCAATAGCCGCACTGGAAGGCGTCATGGTCGATAAACGCCTGTTGCAGTGGATGCAGCGCGCCGTCGTTGGCAAGGCCTTCGATGGTCGTGATCTTCGCGCCGTCGTTCATGACGGCGAGCGTGAGGCAGGAATTGATTCGCCGGCCGTCCACCAGCACCGTGCAGGCGCCGCACTGACCATGGTCGCAGCCCTTCTTGGTGCCGCTCAGCGCAAGATGGTCGCGCAAGGCATCGAGCAGCGTGGTCCATGGCACGAGATCGAGCGTGTGACTGACGCCGTTGACGACAAGATGGATCGGAATGCGTTCGGAAATTTGATGCGTGACATCGCCCATGTCCTGCTCCCTGCGACGGCGACCGTGCCGGACGTCAGCCGTGTTGACGCGGGGGCACGCCTCCGCCGGCCAATAGCGCCCAACGGACCACCGACCGGTTGGTTCCTTTTGATTCTCTTGCCGGCAGTTCGCCCTTCCGAGAGGTTGCGATCAGCGCTTCGCTTCGCCGAACACCACATTCGGCACGGCGCGGTTGACGACCTCGCGCAGCGCGAAGCTCGATTGTACCCGCGCGACGCGCGGCAGGCGCGACAGCTCCATGCGGTGGATGCGCTCAAAATCCTGGATGTCGCGGGCGAGCACGATCAGGATGTAGTCGTCGGTCCCCGACATCAGGAAGCAGCGCACGACGGACGGGCATTTCACCACTTCCGCCTCGAACGCCTTCAACGCCTCGTCGCTTTGGCTTTCCAACGCGATGCGGACCAGCACCGTGGTGGTAAGGCCGAACTGCGCGAGGTCGAGCGTGGCCTGATAGTCCTGGATATAGCCGTCGTCTTCCAGCGCCTTCTGGCGCCGCGCGAGCGCGGTGCTTGATAGCCCAACCTTGTTGGCGAGCACGGTGTGGCTGGCCCGCGCATTGGTCGTGAGTTCCGCGAGGATTGCGAGATCTTTCCGGTCGAGGGCCAAAGTTTCGTTTCCAGCGTGAAAGGGCGTTTGCGCGCCGGAAACCGGCGCAGGGATGTCAAAGCTAGCGGATATTTGCACGAAACCAAACCGGGCAGGTCGCTACGATCATGAGGTGAATCAAAAGGAGGCCAGGGATGCGCGTCGGTGTGCCCAAGGAAATCAAAGTGCAGGAATATCGCGTCGGGCTCACCCCGGGCGCAGTCCGCGAATATGTCGCGGCCGGGCACGAGGTGACCGTCGAGAGCGGCGCGGGTGGCGGCATCGGCGCATCCGACGAAGTCTATAGGCGGGCAGGGGCCACCATTGCCGACAGCGCGCGCGACATCTTCGCGAAGTCCGACATGATCGTGAAGGTGAAGGAGCCCCAGAAAAGCGAGTGGGCCCAGCTCCGCGAAGGCCAGATCCTGTTTACTTACCTTCATCTTGCGCCGGATCCCGAACAGGCCAGGGGTTTGCTCGCCTCCGGCTGTACTGCGATAGCCTATGAAACCGTCACCGACGCGGCCGGTCACCTCCCCCTGCTTGCGCCGATGAGCGAAGTCGCCGGCCGCCTCGCCATCGAGGCCGCCGGCGCCGCGCTCAAGCGTTCGGCCGGCGGCCGCGGGCTGCTGCTGGGCGGCGTTCCCGGCGTGCAGCCGGCGCGGGTCGTCGTGCTCGGCGGCGGCGTGGTGGGAACGCAAGCAGCGCGCATGGCCGCGGGCCTTGGCGCCGAGGTCACCGTGATCGACCGCTCCATTCCAAGGTTGCGGGAGCTTGATGACCTCTTTGCAGGGCGCGTGCGCACCCGCTTCTCCACCATCGAGTCAGTCGAGGAGGAGGTGTTCGCTGCCGACGTCGTGATCGGCGCGGTGCTGGTGCCGGGCGCGAGTGCGCCCAAGCTCGTCACGCGTGCGATGCTGGCATCGATGCGACCGGGCGCCGTGCTGGTCGACGTCGCGATCGATCAGGGCGGCTGCTTCGAGACCTCGCACCCGACCACGCATGCAGAACCAACTTATGTGGTCGACGGCATCGTGCATTATTGCGTCGCCAACATGCCCGGCGCAGTGCCGGTGACGTCGAGCCAGGCGCTGAACAACGCGACGCTACCGTTCGGCTTGATGCTCGCGAACAAGGGTTTTGCCGCGGTGCTGGAAAATCCACATCTGCGCAGCGGGCTGAATGTGCATCGCGGCCGCATCACCAACAAGGCGGTGGCGGAGAGCCTCGGGCTGGAATTTGCTCCGGTGGGGAGCGGGCTGGCGGCATAGAGCATGATCCGGAAAAGTGCGCAGCGGTTTTCCAGGCCGGAAGAAGAAAACTATTGTCCCGTGCCCGTCCTGCGGAAGGAGTTTCCCCGCCGGGAGGCAAAAAAGCCAATCGCTTCCATTGCTGTTTGGGGCCGAAACGACGACATTTCCATCAGAAATTGATGGATTGACTGCTATGGAACGCACCAGGTTTGAGCCTTTCGGCGAGCAATTGGTGTCCGCAACGGACACCCAACCGCGCTCGCGCGGGTCGAAGCTGCTGCTGCGGGTTGGCACCGGCCTGTTCTGGTCGCTGGTTGCCGGCATCGTGCTGGCGCGTGCGGCCTTCTTCGAGCCCGGCGTCTACGATGGCTTCAGCCGCGTCGCCTCGCTGGCCAAGAGCCTGATCTTCTAAGGCGCGCCTGATCTTCTAAAGGGCGCCTGACCTTCAGAGCCAGATTATTCCGGGCTGAGGATAGAACTTCCCTGAGCCCTGATATGTCGAAAACTTATTTCCCAATCGGATGGCGCTGCGTATAAATCCTTCTCCTTGGGAGAGATTTGTGTCGCAGAATCAAGCATCCAGCCCGGCCGACGCCAAGCCGACCACGGCCACTGGCCGCATCGTCGCGCTGATTCCCGGGATCCTCCTCTGCATCGCCGTGGCCGGCGTTTCGGCCCTGCTCGAACGGGCGGAATTGGGCGTCTTCGAACATCCCTATGTCGAGGCGCTGGTGATGGCGATCTTGCTCGGCATGGCCGTGCGCAGCTTCTGGAAGCCCGCGCCGCGCTGGCAGTCCGGCATCGCCTTCAGCGCCAAGCAACTGCTCGAAGTCGCCGTCATGCTGCTGGGGGCCTCGATCAGCTTTGCTGCTATCGCGGCGTCCGGGGTCGCGCTGTTGGCCTCGATCGCAGCGGTCGTCGTGATCGCGCTCTGCGTCTCCTTCGGCATCAGCCGCCTGCTTGGTCTCTCGACGCGGCTCTCGATCCTGATCGCCTGCGGCAACTCGATCTGCGGCAATTCGGCGATCGCCGCGGTGGCGCCGATCATCGGCGCCAACAATGACGAGATCGCATCCTCGATCTCCTTCACCGCGATTCTCGGCGTGATGATGGTGCTCGGCCTGCCGCTGCTGATTCCGCTGCTGCAGCTATCGGCCACGCAATACGGTATCCTCGCAGGCCTCACCGTCTATGCCGTGCCGCAGGTGCTGGCCGCGACGATGCCGGCGGGACTCGTCTCGACGCAGATCGGCACGCTCGTCAAGCTGATGCGCGTGCTGATGCTCGGGCCGGTGGTCGTCGGCCTCTCGCTGACCGCCTCGCGCTGGCAGAGCGACGCCAAGAAGAGCAATGTCGGCTTTTTCCGCCTGGTCCCGTGGTTCATCCTCGGCTTCCTTGCGCTGGCGACCCTGCGATCCCTGGAGATCGTGCCGTCCACGGTGGTTGCCCCGATCACGCGGATCACGGGTTTTCTCACGGTGGTGTCGATGGCTGCACTTGGCCTGGGCGTCGACGTGAAGGTGCTTGCGAATGTCGGGGGCAGGGTGACGGCCGCTGTGACGCTGTCGCTGATGCTGCTGCTCGGCATCAGCATCGCGCTGGTGCACTGGTTCAAGTGAGCGGCGCGACACTGCCGTAGGGTGGGCAAAGGCGCGAAAGCGCCGTGCCCACCATTTCTCTCATGGAGAACGATGGTGGGCACGCTTCGCTTTGCCCACCCTACGAAACTGGCTTCCCGCAAGCGGGGCGAGGTAAGATCAAATCACGTCCGCGAGCGAATGCCCGTGCAGCTCGATGTTCAGCCCCTGCATGCCCATGTCGTTGAGCTCGCCGCCCATCGCTTTGATGCTCTCCTCGCGGATCAGCGACATCAGTCCGCGGCGCAATGCCAGGAATTCCGACGACATCATCATCGACTGCTGCCGCGGCCGCTCCAGCGGGATCGGAATCTCCGCCTTGATCGAGCCGGGGCGCGCGGTCATGCAGTAGACGCGGTCGGACAGGAAGATCGCCTCGTCGATGTCGTGGGTGACGAACAGCACCGAGATCTTCAGCCGCTGCCACATGTTGGTGAGGATCTGCTGCATGATGACGCGGGTCTGCGCATCGAGCGCGCCGAAGGGCTCGTCCAGCAGCAGCACTTTGGGTCCTGTCGCGAGCGCGCGGACGATGCCGACGCGCTGTTTCATGCCACCTGAGAGTTTCTCGGGGTAATGCTTTTCGAAGGCTTCGAGGCCCGCGAGGCCCAGCAGCGTGCGCGCGGCGCGCTCGCGCTGCGAGCGCGGCATGCCGCGCATCTTCAGGCCGAACTCGACATTCTCTCGCACCGTCTTCCAGGGAAACAGCGAATATTGCTGGAACACCATGCCACGCTCGGCGCTCGGACCGTTCACCCTCTCGCCGTCGACGGTGACGATGCCCGTGGTCGGCTTGAGGAAGCCGGCGACCGCGTTAAGCAGCGTCGACTTTCCGCAGCCGGAGGGCCCGACGATCGAGACGAACTCGCCAGGCTTCACATGAATCTGCGTATCGGTGACGGCCTGTACCGGTCCTTCGATGCTGTCGTAGCTGAGGGAGAAATTCCTGACCTCGATATGCCCCTGCGGTGCCTTGACGACGATCTCACTCATCTTGACCTCCACGGCATCACCAATTGTCCGGCCCCCCGGATCAGCATGCTCGATCCGAGGCCGAGCACGCCGATCGCGATCATGCCGAGCGCGATGTCGGCATACTGGACCAGCGAATAGGCCTCCCAGGTGAAATAGCCGATGCCGTACTGCCCCGAGATCATCTCGGCGGCGATCAGCGACACCCAGGCCACCCCCATGCCGACGGTGAGGCCGGTGAAGATGTGCGGGAGCGAGGCCGGGAAATACACGTCGCGGAAGATCGAGCGTTCCCGCGCGCCGAGACATTGCGCGGCGCGCACCAGCACGGGGTCGACCAGCGACATGCCGTGCAGCGTGTTGACCAGGATCGGGAAGAACGAGCCGAGGAAGGTGATGTAGACGATGCTCTGCTCGTTGGTAGGCCACAGCATGATCGCCATCGGCACCCAGGCGATCGCCGGGATCGGCCGCAGCACCTCCGCCACGGGGAAGATAATCTCGTGGACCAGCTTGAAGCGGCCCATGATCAGGCCGAGCGGCACCGCGACGATGGCCGCGAGCGAGAAGCCGAAGAAGATGCGCCGGCAGCTCAAGAGAACGTGCAGCAGGAATTTCGGATCGTGGATCGCCTTGGTGAAGCTCGCATAGACCGCGAGTGGCGAGGGCACGTTGGTGAAGCGCACGAAGAACACGACGCGGTAGGTCGTCAGCAGGTGCCAGACCAGCAGGAAGGCGAGCAGCGAGATGATGCCGATCGCGGTCGCGCGCAGCCCGCCCCGGTTGAGCCGGTACCAGCGCAACGCGAGCGTGCCGAAGGAAGGCGGTGATGCGGGTGGAGTGGAGGCGGGCATGGCGCTTGCCTCCGCGATGGCACTTGCCGGCATGCTGTCCTCGGGATGTCTGAGGAGGGCGGGACTGCTCACGTCTTGCCCCCGCCGACCGCCGCCTTCACGGCCTCGTCGAAGCCGAGCACCTTGCCGCTGATCTTGGCGGCATAGGCTTCGGCGTCCTTCTTCAACAGGAACGGCACAACCTCGCCATTGCCGACCGCGAAGAAAGCCTGGTCGGCGAACAGCTTGATGCCGCGGGTGGTATCGAAGACGTAAGCGACGTTGATCTTCTTGCCCTTTGCCTTGTAGTCGGCATAGGCGGCGAGCGTGCAGCCGGTTGACGAGAAAGGCATGATGCCGGCTTCGTCGACCCAGACCTCGCCGGCTTTGCGCGGATCGGAGATCGGTTTCTTGCAGAAGGAATCTTCGCCGGAGATCTCGTAATTGCTGGTGCTGGCGAGCCGCGCGTCGTAGTCGAGCTTCATCTCGGAATAGGCTTTGCGGATGTAGCTGTCGTCGACCCATTTCTTCGGGTCGAACTCCTTCATCCGGCCGAGGTTCTGCAGCACCTTGACGTCGGCCGTCGCGGCGTCGATCAGCGCCGGCTTGATCGAGGGATCAGTGGTCATGTTGCCGCTGGGGCCGAGGAAGATGTAGACGACCTCCTTGTTGATGCCGGTCCATTCCTGGATTTTCTCGGCGGCGAGCTTGGGATCGTCGCGCAGCCACTGATTGGCGGCGATCAGCGCCTTGAAATATGCGACGACGACCTCGGGATATTTCTCGGCGAAATCGGTGCGGACCACGATGCCGTGGAAGGTCGGCAGATTAGTCTCGACGCCGTCAAAGATCTTTCGCGCGAAACCGCGGAACGGCAGCAACTCGGCGAACGGAACGAAGTCGGCATGCGCGTCGATCTTCTTCTCCTGGAGATTGGTCGAGCCGACCTCCGGGCTTTGGCTGACCAGCTGGAAGAAATCCGACGCGTAGCCGCGGTCCTGCATCGCCTTCAGCACCATGCCGTGCGCGGCGGAGCCGAACGGCACGCTCACGAGCTTCCCCTTGAGGTCTGCGAGATCGTAGTAGGGCGAATCCTTGTGAACGACGATGCCGTTGCCGGAGCCCGACAGGCTGTAGGCGGCGATGCCGATCAGTCGGCTCTTGCTCTCCGGATTGCTGTCGAAAGTGAAGCCGTTCACGATCAGCGGATAGTCGCCCATCATGCCGATCTGCAGCTTGTTCGCCATCATCGCATTGGTGACGGGCGGACCGGACGTGAAGTTCTGCCACTCCAGCTCGAACTTGATGTTGGCGTATTTGCCGTCCTTCGGCAGATATTTTTCGAGGAGATGGAGCTGGCGGATGACGACGCCGGCGGTCACCGTGTTGGTCGTGGTGTCCTGCGTTCCGATGCCGAGCGTAACGGTTTCCGCCGCGGCCGGCTGCGCGAGGAGAAGCGCCAGCGACGTCACCGACATCGCGATCGAGAGCGTGGGAAGATGGCGGACCATTCTCATCCTCATTCGGTTGGATGTGCTGTGGTTGCCATGATTGGGTGAGGGCGTGGGCAGGGCAAATCCGGAATGAGCGCCACAGTCGATTAGTTGCCGGGAAAAGTTGATTGCATAGTCCTTGGGCAGTCCTGCACTATAAAGCCGCTTGGGTGGGCACCGGCCCTAGTCCGACGCTTGCCCTCGCATCTCTTCCAGCACGTCGGGCCGGCAGACCACGATCTGGGAGCGCTTGGTCAGCACGATTCCCTTCTCCTGCATGCGCTTCAGGCTGATCGTGACCCATTGCCTGGTGGCGCCGACCATGTGGGCGATATCGGCATGGGTGAAGGCGGCCGCGATCACCCGGCCGTCGGCGTCATCGACGCCATAGAGGTCGACGAGATGCAGCAACAGATGCGCAAGGCGCTGTGTGATCGAGCGCGTTCCCAGCATCTGGGCCAGCGCCGAATAGCACTTGCCCTTGAAGGTCAGGCCTTCGATCAGGCCGATCGCGAGGTTCGGAATCTCGACCGCAAGCGATCGCAACTCCTTTCCGGGCAGATGCACCACGCTGCAATTGCTGGATGCAACGCCGGACCATTGATGCACGGTGCCTTCGAACACTTCCGGCCCGCCGACGAAATTGCCGACATGCCAATAGGCCAGCGTGATCTCGCGGCCGAGCGGCGAGGTGTAGAAGACCCGGATACGGCCGCTTTCGATCAGCCAGATACCGTCATGCTTGCCACCCTGGCTGAACAGCGTCTGGCCACGGTTGAGCACTTTTCGGCGGCCCTGCTTCAGCACCAGCTCCCGCTCGCGCTGGCTGAGCTTGTCCATCAACGGCGGCGGTCCGCCGATCCATTGCTGGTTCTCGGTGAGCAGCAGCGAGGAACCGCCGGCAGGCCGGACTGCCGGGGGACCGGCCCCCCGAACCGCATTCGCCGCCGCCTGCAACATTATCTGCCTCCGGAACGTTCAAACCGTTCTAAAGAGGAGCAATGTCCGTGCCAGATTCACTCCGCTGTCATCGCCCGGCTTGACCGGGCGATCCAGTATTCCAGAGACGTCAATGGGTTATCGAGAAGCCGCGGCGTACTGGATTCCCCGCCTTCGCGGGGAATGACAGCGGAGTTTGGAGGACGACCTGTTGCGTCTACCGTCCCGCCAGGCTCAGCAAATACGGCTTCGGGTAAATCCCCCGATTATGCCCATCCGAAAACGAGATGTTCAGCCCGTAACCGAGATCGCCGATTTCGGTGATCGCGATGCCCGGAAAACGCTCGGGGAAGCGGCCGTCGAAGCGGGCGCGGGTGCAGTGGGCGCATTTGCAGGAGAGGCGGAGCGTTTCCGCCGGCAAGTCCAGCGTGTCGTCCTGAGCGGTGCGAACGCGGAGCGTCGCGAGGTCGGCGCTTGCTTCGTAATCTGCCACGATCGGTGCCACCAAGGTCATGACGTGTCTCCGACCCTTCTCTACGTTGCCGCAGCGCTGCTGCGATAGCAACTAATTGCCAGGCTCAGGTGCGAGGCGCTGATCTTCGCTGCCTGCTGTTCGATCATCGCCCACGAAATGTGAAACTAATCGACCGGGAATTTCAGTTCAGCGTTGCCGGATTCCCGTCTCTCCGAAACCTTGTGCGCAATCGAGGTCAGGAGAGACAATGAGCGCATTTCAGAAGGAAACGGTCCTGTCGGTCAGGCACTGGACCGATAGCCTGTTCAGCTTCACCGCGACGCGCGATCCGGGCTTCCGCTTCCAGAACGGCCAGTTCGCGATGATCGGGCTGGAAGTCGAGGGCAAGCCGTTGCTGCGGGCCTACAGCATGGCGAGCGCCAATCACGAGGAGGCGCTCGAGTTCTTCTCGATCAAGGTGCAGGACGGTCCGCTGACCTCGCGCCTTCAGAAGATCAGGGAGGGAGACGTCATCCTGGTCGGCCGCAAGGCCACGGGCACGCTGATCACCGGCAACCTCCTTCCCGGCAAGCGCCTGTTGCTGCTCTCGACCGGCACGGGGCTCGCGCCGTTCGCCAGCCTGATCAAGGACCCCGACGTCTACGAGAATTACGAGACCATCGTGCTCGCCCATGGCTGCCGCCAGGTCTCCGAGCTCTCCTATGGCGAGCACCTGGTAGAAGGCCTGCGCGATCACGAGTTCTTCGGGCCGCTGATCCGGGACAAGCTCGTCTACTACCCGACCGTTACCCGCGAGCCGTTCAGGAATCGCGGCCGCATCTCCGACCTGATCGCGTCGAACCAGCTCTTCGACGACATCGGTCTATCAGGCCTCGATATCGAGACCGACCGCATCATGCTGTGCGGCAGCCCGGCGATGCTGGAGGAACTTCCCGCGATGTTGTCCGCACGCGACTTTGTCGAGGGCAATCACAGCCGGCCCGGTCATTTCGTGATCGAAAAGGCCTTTGTCGAGCGCTGAGGCGCAAATCGCAGCCCGGCGACAACTAATTGCTATCGCCGGGACGCCTGCTGAACAAATCTGATGCAAAGGCGCCGGACCTGCCGGCGAACCAGGAGCAAGCGATGTCACTAGATCAGATCGTCGATGGACTTTCGGAGGTTTCCTGCGACGTGCTGGTGATCGGCGGCGGCACGGCCGGCCCGATGGCGGCACTGAAGGCGAAGCTGAAGAATCCGAAGGCCAATGTCGTCCTGCTCGAAAAGGCCAACGTCAAGCGCTCCGGAGCGATCTCGATGGGCATGGACGGCTTGAACAACGCCGTCATTCCCGGATACGCAACGCCGGAGCAGTACACCAAGGAAATCACCATCGCCAATGACGGCATCGTCGATCAGAAGGCGGTCTACAAATACGCGCAGAACTGCTACTCGATCATCGAGGAACTCGACAGTTTCGGCATCCGCTTTCTGAAGAACGAGAACGGCGACTACGCCGTCAAGAAGGTGCACCACATCGGCACCTACGTGCTGCCGATGCCGAACGGCGAGACCGTGAAGAAGGCGCTGTATCGCCAGCTCCGTCGCGCCCGCATCCTGATCTCCAACCGCTACATGGCGACGCGGCTGCTCAAATCCGCCGACGGGCGCATTGCCGGCGCGATCAGCGTTAATACTCGTACCGCCGAGATGCTGGTGATCAAGGCCAAGGCCGTCATCCTGTGCATGGGCGCCGCCGGCCGGCTCGGTCTGCCGACCTCCGGCTACATGTTTGGTACCTACGAGAACGCAGCCAATTCCGGCGACGGCTATTCCATGGCCTATCATGCCGGTGCGGCTCTGGCGAACCTCGAATGCTATCAGATCAATCCGCTGATCAAGGACTATAACGGCCCGGCCTGCGCCTACGTCGCCGGTCCCTTCGGCGCCTTCACCGCCAACAACGAGGGATCGCGCTTCATCGAATGCGATTACTGGTCGGGTCAGATGATGCTGGAATTCTACAACGAGCTGCTGTCCGGCAAAGGCCCGGTGTTTCTCCAGCTCAAGCATCTTCACCCCGACACCATCTCGGAGATCGAATCGACGCTGCACAAGGTCGAGCGTCCCACACGCGGCCTGTTCCAGCAGGGGCGCGGGGTCGACTACCGCAGCGAGTCGATCGAGATGCATATCTCCGAGATCGGCTTCTGCTCCGGTCACAGTGCGTCGGGCGTGTTCGTCGACGACAACGCGCGCACCACCGTCCCGGGCCTCTATGCCGCCGGCGACATGGCCAGCGTGCCGCACAATTACATGCTCGGCGCCTTCACCAACGGTTCGGTCGCCGGCCTCGACGCGATGGAATTCGCTGACAATCACGACTTCGCGGAATTCGACGCGGCCGATGTCGCCAGCGAACGTGACCGCGTCATGGCGCCGACCAAACGCGAGGACGGCATTCCGCCGAACCAGATCGAGTACAAGACCCGGCGTCTCGTCAATGACTATCTCCAGCCGCCGAAAGTTACGCGCAAATACGAACTCGGCATGCGCCGGCTCGCCGAAGCGAGGGAAGACATGCAGGAGCGCATGATCGCGCGCAATGCGCACGAACTGCTCCGCGCGCTCGAAGTACAGTCGATCATGGACTGCGCGGACATGGCTGTGCATGCCTCGCTCTACCGCGAGGAAAGCCGCTGGGGTCTCTATCACTGGCGGACGGATTTCCCGGAGAAGGACAACGAGAACTGGTTCTGCCACACGCTGCTGAGCAAGCAGGACGGCAAGATGACCAGCGAGAAGCGTGCCGTGGAGCCCTATATCGTGCCGATCGCCGACGATGAGAAGGATCTCTACGACAAACAGCGCATCCGCGCGACAGCCTGACCCGCCAAAGTAACAGGAGACATACGATGCCTCTCGCTTCCTATCAGACATCGGTTCCGGTGGTCGTCGACGACGCCAAATGCATCGCGGACAAGGGCTGCACGGTGTGCGTCGACGTCTGTCCGCTGGACGTGCTGCGTATCAGCGATATGACCAACAAGGCCTATATGGCCTATGACGAATGCTGGTACTGCATGCCCTGCGAGGCGGATTGCCCGACCGGCGCTGTCACCGTCAACATTCCCTATCTGCTGAGGTAGTCATGTCGAGCCCGTTCGAATCCTACGACGATCTCGAAGATGCCGACGAGCGGCTCCAGGCCGCCGATCCAGGGGAGCGCCGCGTCGCCATCATCGCGCTCGGCCATTCCGGCGATCCCGCAGCAGTCGGCCATCTCGCCAAAATGGTCGCCGATCCCGATGCCGGCGTCCGCCAGCAGGTCGCGATGGCGCTTGGCGAGTTCGACGGGCCGGAGGCTGCCAGCGCGCTGGTGAAGCTGCTGGTCGATCCTGAGAGAATCGTTGCGTCCGCCGCGGCCGACAGCATGGCCGAGTTCAAGGATCCTGCCTGCGCCGAAATCATCCTGCCGCTGGTCAAGCACGCCCACGCCTTCGTCCGCATGGGCGCGTTGCGCGCGCTGAAGGAGCTGCGCTGCAAGGATACGCTGAAGCCGGCGCTGGAAGCGCTCCAGGATTCCGACGCCGCCGTGCGGGTGCAAGCGATCGGCGTGATCGGGTTCCTCAAGCTGGAGGAATCAATCCCGGCGCTGACCGCGCTGATCAACGATCCCGACGCGCATGTGCGCCGTGCCGCCGTCAGCGCGCTCGCCTTCTCGCAGATGAAGCCCGCGGCTGAGATGATCACGCGCGCGTTGAAGGATTCGGACTGGATGGTGCGGGAGATGGCCGCAGAAACGCTGGGCCTCAACGTCAACGGCTCGATCGCCGCCGACCAGCTCATCGCTTCGCTCAGTGACGAGTTCTGGCAGGTGCGGCTGAAGGCAATCCGCAGCCTTGGCCGGATGAAGATCGAGCACGCGGTTCGCCCGATCGGCAATTGCGTCAACCATGAGCAGGCGAATTTGCGGAAGGAAGCCGCTGCTGCGCTCGGCGAAATCGCCCACCACGACGGCGAGGCGTTCCTTGCCGTCATCGCCAACGATCCAGATCCCGAGGTGCGCAAGAACGCGCGCTGGGCGCTTCAGCAGATCGCGGCCCGAAAAGCGCGCGCGGGGGCATAGGAGCGCGGCGGGCTGCCGCGCTGGACTTCCCGTCCCAGACGTTTATTGGTCTTCGCCAATGTGATCGGCCTCCGCGAGCGCGGCCGATCCGAAAAGAGCGAGGATACGCCCATGACGACATTGACGGTAAAGGACCTTCTTCCCGAGGACGGCACGCGGGGAACGCTTGTCGGCCGCGTCTGGCTGCCGCAGGCGAATGGCCCGGCCGTGGTCGCCGTGCGCGGCGATGGTGTGTTCGACGTCACCGCAACGTTCCCGACCGTCAGCACGCTCTGCGAGGAGGACGATCCGGCGAAGGCGCTTGCCACGACCAAGGGTGAGCGCATCGGCGATATCGAGGCCATCGTCCGCAACACGCCGCCCGATCAGCGCGATCCGAAAAAGCCGTGGCTGCTCGCGCCGGTCGATCTCCAGACGCTGAAGGCGGCCGGTGTGACCTTCGCCATCTCGATGCTGGAGCGCGTGATCGAGGAGCGGGCGAAAGGCAATCCGGCCTCGGCCGAAGCGATCCGGCAAGAGGTGACGCGGCTGATCGGCGACGATCTGTCGAAGCTCAAGCCGGGTTCGGACCAGGCGATGCACCTGAAGCAGGTGCTGATCGACCAGAACGCCTGGAGCCAGTATCTCGAGGTCGGCATTGGCCCCGATGCCGAGGTCTTCACCAAGGCGCCGACCTTGTCGTCGGTCGGCACCGGCATGGATGCGGGGCTGCATCCGAAATCGACCTGGAACAACCCCGAGCCGGAGCTGGTGCTGTTCGTCTCGAGCCGCGGCAAGATCGTCGGCGGCGCGCTCGGCAACGACGTCAATCTGCGCGACTTTGAGGGCCGTTCGGCGCTGTTGTTGTCGAAAGCCAAAGACAACAACGCGTCGTGTTCGATCGGTCCGCTGCTGCGCCTGTTCGACGACAGCTTTACCCTCGATGACGCCCGCAAGCTCGACATCAGCCTGAACGTGAAGGGGCAGGACGGTTTCGTCCTCGACGGCCATTCCTCGATCAACATGATCAGCCGCGATCCGACCGATCTGGTCGAGCAGACCATCGGCAAGGTGCATCAATATCCTGATGGCTTCGTGCTATTCCTCGGGACCATGTTCGCACCGGTTAAGGATCGCGACGCGCCGGGGCAGGGGTTCACCCACAAGCGCGACGACATCGTCACGATCTCGGCGCCCCAGCTCGGCAAACTCGTCAACCGCATGCGGACCAGCGACGAGTGCGAGCCCTGGACCTTCGGCATCGGCGCGCTGATGAAGAATCTGGCGCAGCGGAAGCTGATCTAGCGGTCGGCATGTTGCCCGGCCGACAGCGGGCGATTGCACATCGAAATCAGAGAAGGTCGTCATGCCCGGGCTTGTTCCGGGCATCCACGTTCTTTGTCCCGCATGGCAAGAACGTGGATAGCCGCGACAAGCCCGCCCATGACGATGTGGCGCTGGCCAAGCTGCATCATTTCTTTCATCTTCCCGTTGCATCTGCGGAACAAAATCGCGCTGGGCGTGTCGTACAATGACTCTCCTGCCGAATGTCACCCCCGACCAAATAGTCAGATAATATGACTAGTCGGAACCAAGCTTCCGTGAAATAGTCCCTCCCGCCGCCTCAAAGGTCGGCCTGTGGGTGCGATGCTACCAATCGGCGCCCCGGATAACATTTTGGGAGATACGCCTGATGATCCTCAAAGCCCTCTTTGCGGCCAGCGCCACTGCCGCGTTGCTGCTCGCGCTGCCGGCGAATGCCGCCGAGCTCACCATCGGCTTCTCGCAGATCGGATCGGAATCCGGCTGGCGCGCGGCCGAGACCTCGGTCTCCAAGCAGGAAGCCACCAAGCGCAAGGTCAATCTCAAGATCGCCGACGCGCAGCAGAAGCAGGAGAACCAGATCAAGGCGATCCGCTCCTTCATCGCGCAGAATGTCGATGCGATCTTCCTCGCGCCCGTCGTCTCGACCGGCTGGGACTCGGTGCTGAAGGAAGCCAAGGAGGCCAAGATCCCGGTCGTGCTGCTCGACCGCGACATCGATCCCTCCGGCAAGGAGCTCTATCTCACCGCCGTGACCTCAGACAGCGTGCATGAAGGCGAGGTCGCCGGCGACTGGCTGGCCAAGACCGTCGGGGCCAAAGCCTGCAACATCGTCGAATTGCAGGGAACGGTCGGCGCGAGCGTCGCCGCCAACCGCAAGAAGGGTTTTGACACCGCCATCGCCAAACACGCGAACCTGAAGGTGGTGCGCAGCCAGACCGGCGACTTCACCCGCGCCAAGGGCAAGGAAGTGATGGAAAGCTTCATCAAGGCCGAAGGCGGCGGCAAGTCGATCTGCGCGGTCTACGCGCATAATGACGACATGATGGTCGGCGCGATCCAGGCGATGAAGGAAGCTGGCCTCAAGCCGGGCAAGGAGATCCTCACTGTCTCGATCGATGCGGTCCCCGACATCTTCAAGGCCATGGCCGCCGGCGAAGCCAATGCCACGGTCGAGCTGACGCCGAACATGGCGGGCCCCGCGCTCGATGCCATCGCGGCCTTCAAGGGCAAGGGCACGGTGCCGCCGAAATGGATCCAGACGGAGTCGAAGCTTTATACGGCCGCCGATGATCCGCAGAAGATCTACGACAGCAAGAAGGGCCTCGGTTACTGAGGCGAGGACGTGGGCGGGCCGCCGGGGGGGGGGGGGGGCGGGGGGCCCCGCGGCCCCCCGGCGGGCTCCCGCCGGCGGGGGGGGCGGCCGGGCGGGGGGGGGCGCGGGGGGGGGGGTGGGGGGGGGGGGGGGGGGG
>NZ_JBVVPN010000005.1:150573-177778 GCF_055811035.1 Bradyrhizobium sp. MI1.10 | reverse complement strand
TGCAACCACACGGCGGCCACGCTTAAACGGCCCGCCGATGACCCCCACAACATCAACCCCCCCACCACGGCCCGCGGTTCCTCCGGCGTGGACGCCGCCGGCCGGCCGGGTTCCGCCAGCCCGGCGATCCCGCTCGAAACCGCTGCGCGAACGAACAGGCTCCGTGTCCGCATCGTCGGCGGGCGCCGCTGGGAGTGAATTTGTGATGGAGAACAGCCCGCATTCCGCGGCTTCCCTGCTGGAGGCGCGCGGGATCAGCAAGAGTTTTGGTGCGGTACGCGCGTTGCAGCAAGTCGACTTCACGCTGCGCGCTGGCGAGATTCATGCGTTGCTTGGCGAGAACGGCGCCGGCAAGTCCACGTTGATCAAGGTGATCACCGGCGTGTTCCCGCGCGATGCTGGCATCGTCAGGCTCGGCGGCGAAGAGGTCGCGCCGCGCTCGGCCAAGGCGGCGCTTCAGGCCGGCATCGCCACCGTCTACCAGGAGGTCAATCTGCTGCCGAACCTCTCGGTGGCGCAGAACCTGTTCCTCGACCGGCAGCCGATGCGTTTCGGCATGGTGCGCGAAGGCGAGATGCGCCGCCGCGCCAAGGCGCTGCTCGCGGATTTCGGCCTCGACATCGACGTATCAGCGCCGCTTGGCAATTATTCGGTGGCGATCCAGCATGTCACCGCAATCGCGCGCGCTGTCGATCTCTCGGCGCGTGTGCTGATCCTGGACGAGCCGACCGCGAGCCTCGACCGCCATGAGGTCGAGATCCTCTTTCGCATCATGCGTCAGCTTGCCAAGCGCGGCATTGGCATCGTCTTCGTCAGCCATTTCCTCGACCAGGTCTACGAGATCTCCGATCGCATCACGGTTTTGCGAAATGGTCGCCTGGTCGGCGAGCGCGAGACCGCGTCGCTGTCGCGACTCGAGCTGATCCGGATGATGCTCGGCCGCGAGCTGGCCGAGACCACCAGCGCGCGGGCCGCGACGCGCGAGCATCAGGCCCGCGAAGTCTGCGCGAGCTTCGAGAGCTATGGCAAATCAGGCTATGTCGCGCCGTTCAATCTCGAGCTGCGCCATGGCGAGGTGGTCGGTCTCGCCGGCCTGCTCGGCTCGGGCCGGACCGAGACGGCGCGGCTGGTGTTCGGCGCCGAGCGCGCCGATCGCGGGCAGGCGAGGGTGGAAGGCGCGCCTGTCCGGCTTCACTCGCCGCGCGACGGCGTGCGCCACGGCTTTGGCTATTGCCCTGAGGAGCGCAAGACTGACGGCATCGTCGCCGAGCTCACCGTGCGCGAGAACATCGTGCTCGCGCTCCAGGCCAAGCGCGGTCTGCATCGGCCGCTGTCGCGACGCGAGCAGGACGAGATCGCAAGCCGTTACGTCAAGATGCTCGACATTCGCCCGCCCGATCCGGAGCGTCCCGTCGGCCTGCTGTCCGGCGGCAATCAGCAGAAGGTCCTGCTGGCACGGTGGCTTGCGACCTCCCCGCGGCTCCTCGTGCTGGACGAGCCGACCCGCGGCATCGACGTCGGCGCGCATGCCGAGATCATCCGCCTGATACGCGAGCTCTGCGACGACGGGCTTGCGCTGCTCGTGATTTCCTCCGAGCTCGACGAGATCGTGACCTATTCCGATCGCGTGGTGGTGCTGCGCGACCGCGCTCATGTCGAGGAACTCGCGGGCGAGGCGATCGACGTCGGCAACATTCTCGCGGCCATTGCCGCCGATAGCGTCGCCGTTGCGCTTGAGGCTCACACATGACAGCGCTGCTGCCGCGCCGCGGCCTTGCCCAGATCCTCGCATTGATCGTCATCCTCGCGGTCGATCGTGTGGTGTCGCCGCAATTCTTCGATCTGCGCCTCCAGGATGGACGTCTGTTCGGCAGCCTGATCGACGTGCTCAATCGCGGCACGCCGGTGGCGCTGCTCTCGCTCGGCATGGTCCTGGTGATCGCGACGCGCGGCATCGATCTGTCGGTCGGCGCGGTCATGGCGATCTCGGGCGCGATCGCGGCGAGCCTCGCCGACAACCACAGTCTGGCCGTGGTGCTGGCGGCTGCGCTCGGCGCGGGCCTGATCTGCGGATTGTGGAACGGATTTCTCGTCGCGGTGCTCGGCATGCAGCCGATCGTGGCGACCCTGATCCTGATGGTGGCGGGACGCGGCATCGCTCAGCTCATTACCGAAGGCCGCATCGTGACCTTCTCCTCGCCCGATTTGGTCTGGCTCGGCAACGGCTCCATCCTCGGCGTGCCGGTGCCAGTCGCGATTGCGCTTGGCATGTTGATGCTCACCGGCGCGGTGGTGCGAGGCTCGGCACTTGGGTTACTGATCGAAGCAACCGGCGGCAATGCGCGGGCGAGCGAGCTTGCCGGCGTCGGCACGCGCGCGATGATTTTGGCGGTCTATGTCTGGTGCGGCGTTTGCGCTGCGCTTGCCGGTGTCATCGCGGCGGCCGACATTATGGGCGCGGATGCCAACAATGCCGGCCTCTGGCTCGAGCTCGACGCCATCCTCGCGGTGGTGATCGGCGGCACCTCGCTGTTCGGCGGCCGCTTCAGTCTCGTGCTGGCCGTACTCGGCGCGCTGATCATCCAGACCATGAACACCGGCATTCTGCTGTCGGGCTATCCGCCGGAGTTCAATTTGCTGGTCAAGGCGATGGTGGTGCTCGCCGTGCTGCTGCTGCAATCGCCGAAGCTGTCCGGCTTTGCCGGAATCGTGACGCGGCTGCGGGGGACCAAGGCATGAAAGGCCTGCCGCCCGTCCTCATCACGGCGATCGTGCTCGTCGCGGGATTCGCGCTTTGCGCGATGCAGTTTCCCAACATCGCCTCCACCCGCGTTGTCGGCAATCTCCTGACCGACAACGCCTTCCTCGGCATCGTCGCGACGGGCATGACCTTCGTCATCATTTCCGGCGGCATCGATCTCTCGGTCGGCTCGGTGATCGGCTTCACCACGGTGTTCGTCGCGCTGGCGATCGAGCGCTGGGGAATGCCGCCCCTGGTCGCCTTCGTCGCCATCCTCGCGCTCTCGGCCGCCTTCGGAGCGGCGATGGGCGCGGTGATCCATGTCTTCGATTTGCCGCCTTTCATCGTGACGCTCGCCGGCATGTTCTTGGCCCGGGGTGCCAGCTTCCTGCTCTCGACGGAATCGGTGCCGATCACAGCACCGGTCTATTCCACTGTGTCGGACTTCGCACTGCGAGTACCCGGCGGTGGACGGCTGACGGCGGTCGCGATCATCATGCTTACGATCGTGATCGGCGGCGCATTGCTGCTGCAGCTCACCCGGTTCGGCGCCAATGTTTATGCGCTCGGCGGCAGCCGGGCGACCGCGAGCCTGATGGGTGTCGCCGTCGGCAGGATGACGGTGAAGATCTACATGCTGTCGAGCCTGCTCGCCGGCATCGCCGGCATCGTCTTCTCCTTCTACACCAGCGCCGGCTACTCGTTGTCCGCGGTTGGCGTCGAGCTCGACAGCATCGCGGCCGTCGTGATCGGCGGCACGCTGCTCACGGGCGGGCAGGGCTCGGTGATCGGCACCTTCCTCGGGGTGCTGATCCAGGGCATGATCCAGACCTACATTAATTTCGACGGGACGCTGTCGAGCTGGTGGACCAAGATCGCGACCGGGGTGCTGCTGTTCGCCTTCATCGCCTTGCAGCAGGGGTTGGTCGCGCTCGCGCGCCGGCCCGTGGCAAAGCGCGCGGGAGCAGTCTCATGACCACCTCGCGCATCCTTGTCATCCCGACGCGCCGGGCGCACTCCAATCACGCGGAGGTGGCCCGCTCGATCGGCGTCGACATCATTGCCGGCCGCTACGCGGAGGGAACGCGCCTGCCTGGCGATGCCGAAATGATCGCGATGTTCGGGGTGTCGCGACCGGTGCTGCGCGAGAGCGTGAAGACGCTGGTGGCCAAGGGCCTGCTCACAACCAAGGCGCGGGTCGGCACCGTCGTGCGCGAGCGCGTCGCCTGGAACATGTTCGACGCCGACGTGCTGGCCTGGCACCTGGATGCCGGGATCGACAAGCGCTTCCTCAATGACCTCGCCGAAATCCGCCTCGCGGTCGAGCCGCGCGCGGCCGCGCTGGCGGCGGCGCGGCGGTCGGAGCAGGATCTCTCCGAGCTCCGTCGCTGCATGGAGCGGATGCGGCTTGAAGCCTCCGACTCCGTTGGCTTCGCCGATGCCGACCTCGCGCTCCATGTCGGTGTGGCGCGCGCCTCCGGAAATCTGTTCATGCGCTCGATCGGGCACGTCATCGAGGCTGCGTTGCGCGCCTCATTCCTGCTCAGCGCACCGGTCGAACCGGAGGACCGCGACACTGTTCTGCTCTGGCATCAGAAGATCGTCGATGCCATCGCGGACGGTGATGCCACGACTGCGTCGGAGGCGATGGTCTACGTCATTCACAACGGCATGCGCCGCCACGAGGGTACAGTGATCGAGACTGTACCGGCCGAAGCGCTGCCGTCCGCGGAAGCTGGAGAAAGATCGTGACTGAACTTCGCATCGCCATCGTCGGCTTCGGCAAGATCGCGCGGGACCAGCACGTCGGCGCCATCGCAGCGGTTCCCGGCGCGACGCTGGCGGCCGTCGCCAGCCGCAATGCCTCGTTGCCGGATCTGCCGCATTTCGCGACCATCGAGGAGCTGCTGGAAAAAGGTCCGCCGATCGACGCGGTCTCGCTCTGCACGCCGCCTCAAGTGCGCCGCGCCCAGGCCGTCGCAGCGCTCAGGGCCGGCAAGCATGTCATGCTGGAGAAGCCGCCCGGCGCCGGCGTTGCCGAGCTCGATCCGCTGATCGCGATGGCCGGTGAGGCCAAGCGAACGCTGTTTGCGACCTGGCATTCGCGCCATGCGCCGGCAGTCGAGCCGGCGCGCGAGTGGCTCGCCGCGCGCCGCATCCATTCCGTGCACATCAACTGGAAAGAGGACGTCCGCGTCTGGCATCCCGGGCAGGCGTGGATCTGGGAGCCGGGCGGGCTCGGGGTGTTCGATCCCGGCATCAATGCGCTGTCGATCCTGACCAGGATCCTGCCGAAACCTGTGTTCGTCACCGCGGCCGAGCTCGCCTTCCCTGCCAATTGCCAGGCGCCGATCGCCGCGAAGCTGACGCTGACCGACATCGACGGCCTGCCTGTGGCCGCCGAGTTTGATTTCCGCCAGACCGGGCCGCAGAGCTGGGATATCCTCGTCGAAACCGACCAGGGCCGGATGACGCTATCCCGCGGCGGCAGGATCATGGCGATCGACGGCAAGACCGTTGCCGAGGCGCCCGATGAGGAATATCGGGAGCTTTACCGGCGCTTCGTCGCGCTCGCCGCTACAGGCGCGAGCGACGTCGATTTGGCGCCGCTTCGTCTCGTCGCGGACGCCTTCCTGCTCGGCAGGCGCACGATCGTCGAACCGTTTGTGGATTGATCATGGCTGGATCGAAAACAGAAAGAGACGTCTTCGGAACGCTGCCGGACGGCCGCAAGGTGGACCGCATCGTGCTGCGCGGAGAGGGCGGGTTCGAGGCGCGCATCATCACCCATGGTGCAGTCTTGCAGGCCTTGAGCGCGCCGGACGCCAAGGGCGGCTACGACGACGTCGTGCTCGGCCATGACGCATTCGCCGGCTATCTCGCCGAGCGAAAGTTTTTCGGCGCCACCGTCGGCCGCTACGCCAATCGCATCGCCAACGGACAATTTTCGCTGGACGGCGAGACGGTGCAGCTTCCCGTCAACAACGGTCCGAATGCGCTGCATGGCGGCCTCGACGGCTTCGACCGCAAGCTCTGGGACATTGCGGAGATCGACGATGGCGCCAAGCCCGCAGTCACGCTGACCTACACGAGCCCGCATGGCGAGGAAAACTTTCCCGGTCGGCTCGATGTGCGCCTGACCTATCGCGTCACCGGCCCGGCCGAGCTATCCCTGACCATGGAGGCGCGGACCGACCGGCCGACCATCGTCAACCTGACCAACCACAGCTTCTTCAATCTGGAAGGCGCGACATCAGGCACGCCCATTCTCGATCACAAGCTGACGGTCGCCGCCGGGCATTTCCTCGCGATCGATCCCACCGCCATTCCGTTGCCGGAGCCGCCGCGCAGCGTTGCCGGCACGCCGTTCGACTTCCGCGAGCCGCGGGCCGTCGGCGAGCGCATCCGCGAGAGCGACCAGCAATTGCGCAACGGCAGGGGCTACGATCACACCTACAGTCTCGCGCGTGATGGCAAACTTGCGCTCGCGGCGCGGCTGGAGGGACCGCGCTCGGGGCGCATCATGGAGCTGCTCACCAATCAGCCCGGTCTGCAGGTCTATTCGGGTAATTATCTCGACGGCACGATCTCGGGCAAGGGCGGCAAGCTCTACCGGCAGTCCGACGCGATGTGCCTGGAGCCGCATATCTGGCCGGACGCACCGAACCGGCCGGATTTCCCGAGCCCGCGCCTAGCGCCGGGCGAGGTCTACCGCCATCACACGGTCTATCGCTTTGCGGTGAGGAGGTCATGATGGAACAGGTGCCCACCTCGGTTCTTTCGGACGATCCTTGCCATCTCGGCGAGGGGCCGACCTATGACGTGACCACGGACACGGCCTGGTGGTTCGATATCCGCGAGGGGCGACTGTTCGAGGCGCAGCTCGCCAGCGGCAGCATTCGCGTTCATGCGCTGGGCCGGATGGCGAGCGCACTTGGGCGGATCGACGCCGAACGGCAGTTGATCGTCGCGGAAGACGGGCTCTATGTCCGCAAAATCGCCGATGGCGCGATGACGCTGATCTGTCCGCTCGAAGCCGATAATCCCGCGACCCGTTCCAACGATGCCCGCGTGCATCCCTCCGGCACGTTCTGGATCGGCACCATGGGCCGCAAGGCGGAAGCAGGGGCAGGCGCGATCTACGCGTTCCATCACGGCGAGATCTCGATGCTGTTTCCGCGCGTCAGCATTCCCAACTCGATCTGCTTCTCGCCCGACGGCACCACCGGCTACTTCGCCGATACTGCGCGCGCGGTGCTCTACGCGGTGCCGCTCAATCCCACGACCGGCCTGCCGCGCGGCGAGCCGGAAGTGCTGCTGCGCCACACCGGCATCGGCGGTCTCGATGGTTCGGTGTGCGACGCCGACGGAAACATCTGGAACGCGTGCTGGGGCGCTGGCCGTATCGACGTCTACTCTCCGCAAGGCGAGCGGCTGCGCTCGATGAGCGTGCCGGCAAAGCAGGCGAGCCGCCCCGCTTTTGTAGGCCCTGATCTGTCGCGTCTCCTCGTCACCTCGGCCTGGCAGGACATGGATGCGGCGGCGCGTGCCGCCGATCCGCAAGCCGGCTACACCTTTCTGTTGGAGGCATCCGCGCGCGGTCGCGCGGAGCCTGACGTCAAGCTCGCATAGGAGGCTCGAAGCCGCACACCACCAAAGTTCTCGGCGACACGAAAAAACAGTCTGACACCAAAGGGAGTGAAACATGCTGAAACTGAAGACGACCTTCCTCGCGCTGGCGCTGGCCGGCGCTGCGACGATGGCCGCGGGCGTCACCGCCTCGGCCCAGGACAAAGCAACAGTCGGCATCGCCATGCCGACCAAATCGTCGGCGCGCTGGATCGACGATGGCAACAACATGGTCAAGGTGCTGAAGGAGCGTGGCTACAACACCGACCTGCAATATGCCGAGGACGACATTCCGAACCAGCTCTCGCAGGTCGAGAACATGGTGACCAAGGGCGCGAAAGCGCTGGTGATCGCCGCGATCGACGGCACTACGCTGTCCGACGTGCTCAAGCAGGCGAAAGCGAAAGGCATCACCGTGATCGCCTATGACCGCCTGATCCGCGGCACGCCGAACGTCGACTATTACGCGACGTTCGACAATTTCCAGGTCGGCGTGCTCCAGGCCGAGTCGATCGTGCAGGGCCTCGGCCTCAAGGATGGCAAGGGTCCGTTCAACATCGAGCTGTTCGGCGGCTCGCCCGACGACAACAACGCCTACTTCTTCTACAACGGCGCGATGAGTGTGCTGAAGCCGTACATCGACAGCGGCAAGCTCGTCGTCGTCTCCGGCCAGATGGGCATGGACAAGGTCGCGACCTTGCGCTGGGATGGCGCCACCGCGCAGGCCCGCATGGACAATCTGCTCAGTGCCTACTACGGCAACAAGAAGGTCAACGCGGTGTTGTCGCCGTATGACGGCCTATCGATCGGCATCATCTCCTCGCTGAAGGGCGTTGGTTATGGCAGCGCCGGCCAGCCGATGCCCATCATCTCGGGCCAGGATGCCGAGGTGCCCTCGATCAAGGCGATGCTGCGCGGCGACCAGTATTCGACCATCTTCAAGGACACCCGCGACCTCGCCAAGGTGACCGCCGACATGGTCGACGCTGCGCTGGCCGGCAAGCAGGTCACCGTCAACGACACCAAGACCTACGAGAACGGCGCCAAGACCGTGCCGTCCTATCTGCTCAAGCCGGTCGTGGTCTACAAGGACAATTGGGAGAAGGTCCTGGTCGACAGCGGCTACTACAAGAAGTCGCAGTTCCAGTAAGAGGTCTACTCCCTCTCCCGACCTGCGGAGAGGGAGTTCTTTAGGGTTAGGGCGAAGCGCATGTTTATCAACTCGTCATGCCCGGGCTTGTCCCGGGCATCCACGTCCCTCTTCGCAAGCGGCTGCACGTGGATGGCCGGGACAAGCCCGGCCATGACGATTGTGGAAGCCCCCGGGAGAATGATCCAATGACTGCAATGCTGGAGATGCGTAACGTCAGCAAGAGCTTTTCCGGCGTGCAGGCGCTGCGCGATGTCAACTTCTTGGTTGAAGCCGGGCAGATCCACGCCCTCGTCGGCGAGAACGGTGCCGGCAAGTCCACGCTAATGAAGGTGCTCAGCGGCGTCTATCCGGCCGGCAGCTACGAGGGCACCATCATCTTTGATGGCGAGGAGCGCCGCTTCCGCGACATCAACGATTCCGAGGCGCTCGGTATCATCATCATCCATCAGGAGCTGGCGCTGATCCCGCTGATGTCGATTGCCGAAAACATCTTCCTGTCGCATCCGCCGTCCAAGCTCGGCGTCATCGATCGCGACGAGGTCTATAGACGCACGCGGGAACTCCTGGCGCAGGTCGGCCTCAAGGAATCGCCGGATACGCTGATCACCGATCTCGGCGTCGGCAAGCAGCAGCTTGTCGAGATCGCCAAGGCGCTGTCCAAGCGGGTGCGGATGCTGATCCTGGACGAGCCGACCGCGAGCCTCAACGAGGCCGACAGCGCCGCGCTGCTCGAACGCCTCATGGCGTTCCGCGCGCAGGGCATCGGCTCGATCCTGATCTCGCACAAGCTGAACGAGGTCGCCAAGGTCGCCGACCACATCACCGTGCTGCGTGACGGCCGCACCGTCGACGGCATCGACTGCCGCGCCGAGCCGATCCAGGAAGACCGCATCATACGCAGCATGGTCAACCGCGATCTCGCCCATCGCTTTCCGGAGCGGAGCGCAAAAATCGCCGAGCCCGTTCTCACCGTCGAGAACTGGTCGGTCTACCATCCCATCCATCCCGAGCGGCAGGTGATCAAGAACGTCGATTTCAGCGTGAAACGCGGCGAGGTCGTCGGCATCGCCGGGTTGATGGGGGCGGGGCGCACCGAGTTCGCCATGAGCCTGTTCGGCCGCTCCTGGGGCACCACGATCAGCGGTCGCATCCGGCTCGAGGGCCGTGAGATCGTGCTGCCCAACGTGGCCGCCGCGATCGACGCCGGCCTTGCCTATGTCACCGAAGACCGCAAGCAGCTCGGACTGATCCTCGCCGACGACGTCCGCAAGAACATCACACTGGCAAGCCTCGACCAGGTCGCCCCCAACCGGGTGATCGACGACATCGCCGAGCTGAAGGTCGCCAGCGATTACCGCAACCGGATGCGCATCCGCTGCTCCGACGTCTATCAGGAGACCGGCCAGCTCTCCGGCGGCAACCAGCAAAAGGTCGTGCTGTCGAAATGGCTGATGACCGACCCCAAGGTCTTGATCCTGGACGAGCCGACCCGGGGCATCGACGTCGGTGCCAAATACGAGATCTACTGTATCATCAACGAGCTTGCGGAAGCCGGCCGCGGCGTGGTGGTGATCTCCTCGGAGATGCCCGAGCTACTCGGCATCTGCGACCGCATCTGTGTCATGAACGACGGCGCCTTCGTCGGCGAGTTCCCCGGCGCCGAAGCGACGCAGGAAAAGATCATGCGCGCCATCATGCGCAACGACAGAAATTATGGAAGCAGCGCCCTCGCGGGTGCGGAGATGGGAGGATCGCAGCTATGACCGACAAGACGGTTTCGCTGCCCGAGGAGGGCCGGCACGGCAGCTTCATCAAGAACAATTTGCGCAATTACGGCATGCTGATGTCGCTGATCGCGATCATGCTGTTCTTCCAGGTCATGACCGGCGGCACGCTGCTGCAGCCGCTCAACCTGACCAATCTGGTACTGCAGAACAGCTACATCGTCATCATGGCACTGGGCATGCTGCTCGTCATTGTCACCGGCCATATCGACCTCTCGGTCGGCTCGGTCGCGGGCTTCGTCGGCGCGGTGGCCGCCGTGCTGATGGTGACATACAAGGTCGACTACACGCTCGCCTTCATCGCCTGCCTGCTGCTGGGCGCGGCAATCGGCGCCGCGCAGGGCTATTGGGTGGCCTATTTCAAGATTCCGTCCTTCATCGTGACGCTGGCCGGCATGCTGGTGTTCAAAGGACTTGCGCTCGCGGTGTTGCAGGGCCAGTCGCTCGGGCCGTTCCCGGCGACCTTCCAGAAATTGTCGTCGGGCTTCATTCCGGAGATGCTGCCCGAGGCCGGCACGCTGCATCCGACGTCGATGCTGGTCGGTGCGGTGCTCGCGCTCGGCCTCGTCTACGCCAGCGCCAAGGGGCGCTCGCGCGAGCAGTTGCACGGCATCGAGGTCGAGCCTTACGCGTTCTTCCTCGGCAAGAGCATTCTCCTGGCCTGCGCCGTGCTCTATTTCACCTATCTGATCGCCTCGCATCGCGGTCTGCCGAACGTGCTGGTCATCATGACCGCGCTGATCGCGCTCTACGGCTTCGTCACCCGCCGCACCGTCATCGGTCGGCAGGTCTACGCGGTCGGCGGCAATGCGAAAGCGGCAAGCCTGTCGGGCATCAAGACGGAACGGTTGACCTTCCTCACCTTCGTCAACATGGGCGTGCTCGCCGCGCTCGCCGGCCTCGTCTTCGCCGCGCGCCTCAACACCGCAACGCCGAAGGCGGGTCTCGGCTTCGAGCTCGACGTCATCGCCGCCTGCTTCATCGGCGGCGCCTCGGCCTATGGCGGTGTCGGCCGCGTCGGCGGCGCCGTGGTCGGTGCCATGATCATGGGTGTGATGAACAACGGCATGTCCATCCTCGGCATCGGCATCGACTATCAGCAGGTCATCAAGGGTCTGGTCCTGCTCGGGGCGGTGTGCATCGACGTATATAATCAGCGGAGATGAGGCTGCGTAGCCTGGATGGAGCGAAGCGCAATCCGGGGCTACTGACCCGCATTCCGCTCTGCTCCATGCGGGCTACGGCAGTCATTACTGCGTCGTGATCAGCACCCCGGCGATCGCGACGGAGAGGCTCACCGCCGAGACGGTGGCCACGGTCGATAGCACGCCCATTCGCCGGAGCGCGATGGCGAAGACGATGATGATGGGCGTTGCGGTCATCAGCCCGATTTGTGCATCGCTCATGTTATCGCTCGCAGCTCCACGGAACCCTGGGGCGTTTGGTACCGCGACCCGGCCGGCCGGAGGTTGCGACGGCGCAAACAAATTGATCGGCATTCCCCAAGTTTGTCCGGCAACAAACTCGGATCGGCACGGCTGAGCTAAGTCTGGCTGGTGTCCTGATCCGGAAGAGCAGATGTCGGCAGCCGATTGCGAACCACGGGGAGCCGGCTGGGGAATTCTGGACGATCTTCCCGGCGATCCCATGATCTGGGTGCTGATCTTCAGCGAGCTCGCCGCCTTCGGTCTGTTTCTCGGTGCATTCACGGTCGCCCGCGCGATCCATCCCACCGTGTTCGCCGCGGGGCAGGCGGCACTTGATCCGGGTCTCGCTGGACTGAACACTGTCGTGCTGGTGACGAGCGGTTGGGCCGCAGCCCGGGCTACGAAGGCCGCGCGGGCCAGCGAGAGGCGGGCGACACGATATTGGCTCCTCACAGCCATGGGGCTTGGCGGCCTGTTCGTGGCGATCAAGCTCGGCGAATATGCCGAAGAGATCGGACGCGGCATTGGACTCGAGACCAGTCCGTTCTTCACACTCTACTTCCTCCTGACCGGCTTCCATCTTCTGCACGTCTGCCTCGGCATCATCATCCTCGCATTGGTCTGCCGCCGCGCTGAAGCGTTCGGCGTCGAGACGGGAACGGCCTTCTGGCACATGGTCGATCTGGTCTGGATCGTGATGTTCCCGATTATTTATCTGGTGCGGTGACGATGCCGGATCGCCTGGAGATCACCTGGATCGCGCTGATTGGCCTCGCGCTCACGACCATCCTGGTGGCACCGCTGGTGCCGCGGCCGCTGCTCGGCAACGCCCTGCTGCTGACCTTGGCTGCCGTCAAGGGCCGCCGGATTGCGCTCGATTTCCTCGATCTTCGCGCGGCGCCTGCGCTCTGGCGCGGCCTCGTCAGCGCCTGGATCCTCATGGTGGTGCTGTTTGCCTGGCTCACATCCGCCGTCGTCGCCCTGATCTGACTCGTTCCTTGCGCCTTGACAAAGAACGGGCCGATCCGATCAGCAATAAATCGCATCACCGATTTTCTCGGCGGGACTCAATTGAAAGGATTGGCAATGGCTGAACGCCTGACCAAGTCGGCCGCTCGAAACGTCTTCTACGGCGGCTCGGCCTTTTTCTTCGCCATCTTCATCGGGCTGACGGCGCACAGCCACTACTACATGGCCACGACATCGACGGACGCGGCGACGCTGACGTCGTCGGTCGCCCGCGGCAAGCATGTCTGGGAGAGGAACTCCTGCATCAATTGCCACACGTTGCTCGGCGAAGGCGCCTATTTCGCGCCCGAAGTCGGCAACGTCTGGGATCGATGGGGCGGCAAGGAGGATCCGGCCGGCGCGCGAGAGACGTTGAAGGCCTGGATGCAGTCGCAGCCTTCGGGCGCGGAGGGCCGGCGGCAGATGCCGCAATTCAACCTCACCGACCAGGAGCTCAACGATCTCGCCGATTTCCTGCAATGGGTGAGCACGATCAAGCGCCAGGATTGGCCGCCGAACAAGGCCGGTTGAGCCCGCCGCTTTCCTCTTTCAAGACAGAGAGAATCCGAGATGAAATATCAGACCCAGAAAGTCGCGATGCTGTATTTCTACGGCGCGCTGACCCTGTTCCTGGCCCAGGTCCTGTTCGGCCTCCTCGCCGGGACCATCTACGTCCTGCCCAACACGCTATCGGTGTTGCTGCCGTTCAACATCGTCAGGATGATCCACACCAACGCGCTGATCGTCTGGTCGTTGATCGGCTTCATGGGCGCGACCTACTTCCTGCTGCCTGAGGAAACCGAGACCGAGCTGTACAGCCCGCTACTCGCAAAGATCCAGTTCTGGATGTTCTTCGGTGCAGCGGGCGTGGCGGTGGTCGGCTATCTCTTCCACTACCATGAAGGCCGCGAGTTCCTCGAGCAGCCCTTCATCATCAAGGTCGGTATCGTCGTCGTCTGCCTGATGTTCCTGTTCAATGTGACCATGACCGCGCTCAAGGGACGCAAGACCACGGTCACCAACATCCTGCTGTTCGGCCTGTGGGGCGTTGCGATCTTCTTCCTGTTCGCCTTCTACAATCCGGCGAACCTCGCCGTCGACAAGATGTACTGGTGGTACGTCGTCCATCTCTGGGTCGAGGGCGTCTGGGAGCTGATCATGGCCTCCGTGCTCGCCTATCTCATGATCAAGCTCAATGGCATCGATCGCGAGGTGGTCGAGAAGTGGCTCTACGTCATCATCGGCCTCGCGCTGTTCTCGGGGATTCTCGGCACCGGCCACCATTTCTACTGGATCGGCGCGCCCGGCTACTGGCAGTGGATCGGCTCGCTGTTCTCGACGCTCGAGGTTGCGCCGTTCTTCACGATGGTGATCTTCACGGTGCAGATGACCTGGAAGGCCGGCCGCAAGCATCCGAACCGCGCCGCGCTGCTGTGGTCGGTCGGCTGTTCGGTGGTGGCGTTCCTGGGAGCCGGCGTCTGGGGTTTCCTGCACACGCTGTCCTCGGTGAACTACTACACCCATGGCACCCAGGTCACCGCTGCGCACGGCCATCTCGCCTTCTTCGGCGCCTATGTGATGCTCAACCTTGCCGTGATGGCTTACGCTATCCCGCAGATCAAGGGTCGCGCGCCCTATAACCAGTGGCTCAGCATGACGAGCTTCTGGATCATGTGCACGGCCATGATGACCATGACGTTCGCGCTGACCTTTGCCGGCGTGGTCCAGGTCCATCTCCAGCGCGTGCTCGGCCAGGGCTACATGGACGTACAGGACCAGCTCGCATTCTTCTACTGGGTACGGCTCGGCTCCGGTGGGTTCGTCGCGATCTCCGCGCTGATGTTCGTCTGGGCGGTGCTGGTGCCCGGCCGCGAAAAGCAGGCGACCATTCCCGCCGTGCTGCAGCCGGCCGAGTAAGCGTGACGGCGGCCGCGTTTCGTCGCCGCCGCCGCTTCAGACATTTTCGGAGAGAGATCATGAAAGCAGCCCTTCACACCTTGGCCGCGCCTGCACCCGCGCTACCGGCCTATGTTGCAGGCGGCAACGAATGTGCGCTGTTCGAGCATGCGTGGCGGCACCGGCTTCCGGTTATGCTGAAGGGGCCGACCGGTTGCGGTAAGACGCGTTTCGTCGCGCATATGGCCGCGCGGCTGGGCTTGCCGCTCCACACCGTCGCCTGCCACGACGATCTCACCGCCGCCGATCTCACCGGCCGCTATCTGCTGAGAGGCGGCGACACAGTGTGGACCGACGGTCCGTTGACGCGCGCGGTCCGCGAGGGCGGCATCTGCTATCTCGACGAGGTGGTGGAAGCCCGCAAGGACGTCACCGTCGTGCTGCATCCGCTCACCGACGACCGCCGTATCCTGCCGCTGGAGCGAACCGGCGAGGAGCTCGTTGCTCCCGCGAGCTTCATGCTCGTCGTCTCCTACAATCCCGGTTACCAGACCCTGCTCAAGGCGTTGAAGCCGTCGACGCGGCAGCGCTTCGTCGCCATCGAGTTCGGCTTCCTGCCGACCGAGCAGGAGATTGCGGTGGTGTCGGCCGAGAGCGGGCTGCCGCCGGA
Organism: Bradyrhizobium sp. MI1.10; assembly: GCF_055811035.1. Lineage (NCBI taxonomy): Bacteria > Pseudomonadati > Pseudomonadota > Alphaproteobacteria > Hyphomicrobiales > Nitrobacteraceae > Bradyrhizobium > Bradyrhizobium sp. MI1.10. Next base: position 162,471 of record NZ_JBVVPN010000005.1, on the reverse strand, counting down.
TCGCGTACGGCCGCTGGTCGCGCTTGCCGGACGGCTGCGGGCGCTGAAGGGGCATGATCTGGAGGAGGGCGTCTCGACCCGGCTCGTGGTGTATTGCGCGACCTTGATCGCGGCGGGAGTCTCGATCGCCGATGCCGTGCTCGCCGGCATGATCGAGCCGCTGACCGACGATTCCGAGGTCAAGGCGGCGCTGCTGGATGTCGCGCGCGCCGTGATTGCGTGAGGCCGGTCCCATGCTCGACTTCCTCGAACTGGAGGAGACGGTCGGCCGCGCCTGGCACCGGATGGTCGGCGGCACCGCGAGCTATCCGGTTCACGATGATCACGCGGTCGCGCTTGCGGAGGTGAGAGGCCGGCTCGCGGTGATGTTCCGTGCGCTTGGCGGCGAGACGGGTGTTCAGATCGCGAGCGCAGGCGCACGCAGGGCGGGCCATCGGCTCGGCTGGCGGCAACGCATCGGCCTTGGAGACGAACGTCTCGAACAGCCGGGCCGCGACGCCACGACCATCTTCCTCCCCGACCGCATTGCGATATTTGCCGACCGCGACCTCAACGCATGCCTCTATCGCTGGCTTGCGGCGTGGTTCGCGGTCGCGCCGATCGAGACGATCACGGGGCATGATCCGCTGCGGCGGGACATTCTGGTCCTGCGCCGGGCGAGCGAGACGGCGGTCTTCGTGCTCACGCAGTTTCCCGGGCTCGCCGCCGATTACGCGCGGCTCGCGGCCGCAACTGCCGAAGCCCGGCCGCAACGTCCGTTGCCGCGTCTCGAGCAGGAGATCGAGCAGATCGCTCTCGCCTTGCTCGGGGCCGGAAAGGTGCCTTCGGGCCGGCTGTGGCCGGCGATGATGGGGACAGGTCCGCTGCCGGACAAGGCGCCGCCGGGCTATCGCTCGGTCCTGCCGTGTCCGCTCTGGGGCGATTGCTGGACGCGCGAGTTCTCGCCCGTGCATGCGGGCGACGACGCGTGCGCGCCGGGCGCGGGGGCCGCGACCCAGGACAATCGCAAGCGCTTTGCCGTGCGCGAGCGCGAGGACAACGCCAAACGCCGCGATCCCTTCGTGCTCAACCGCTTCGAAAAGATCCTCGCGATGGCCGAGATGGTCAATGTCGACCGTCCGGCCGATGACAACAAGGACGAGGACGCGCAGAAGGCCGCCGACGATCTCGAGGAGATGACGCTGAGCCGCCGCAGCGGCAAGCCGGCGAGCCGGCTCAAATTCGATCTCGACCTGCCGCCGGAAGCTCTCGATGCCTCGCCATTGAACGCAGATCTCACCTATCCCGAATGGGACTACCGCAGCAGCTCCTACCTGCCCGATCACTGCCACGTGCTGGCGGACGCCGCGTCCGAGACCGGAGAGACCTGGTCGCCCGACGAGACCATGCGCCGGCATATCCGTCAGGTACGGCAGCGCTTCGAGATCTTGCGGCCGCGCCGCGAATTGATGCGCGCCCAGGCCGACGGGCACGATCTCGACCTCGACGCGCTCGTGCGCGCGCGGTGCGATCTTCGCGCCGGCAGCGGCGGCGGTCTCGATCGCATCCATGTCGCGATGCGCCCGCAGGGGCACGATCTCGCCGTCACGCTGCTCGTCGACGTCTCGCTCTCGACGGACGCCTGGGTCGAGGGCCATCGCGTGCTCGACGTCGAGAAGGAGGCGCTGCTCGTGCTCGCGCACGGCCTGTCGGCCTGCGGTGACCACCACAGCATCCTGACCTTCACGTCGCGCCGGCGGTCCTGGGTGCGGCTCGAAACGGTCAAAGCCTTCGGCGAGCCGATGAGCGCGGCAGTGGAGCGTCGTATCGGCGCGCTGAAGCCCGGCTATTACACGCGGATTGGCGCGGCGGTGCGCCACGCCTCGGCCGAGCTCGCCCGTCAGCCGCAGCGCAAGAAGCTGCTGCTCGTCCTCACCGACGGCAAGCCGAACGATGTCGATCATTACGAAGGCCGCTTCGCGGTCGAGGACACCCGCAAATCGGTGCAGGAGGCGCGCCGGCTCGGCATCGCCGCCTTCGGCGTCACGGTGGACGCAACCGCGCAGTCCTATTTCCCGATGCTGTTCGGGCGCGGCGGCTACGCCATCGTCGGTAATATCCGCCGACTGCCCGCGGCGCTGCCGGCGATCTACCGGCAGGTGGCGCACTGATCCAGAAAAGGGTGCGGCGTTCCGGCCTTGGGTGAGCTATTGCCCACCAATTGGGTATATGATCGAATGCTGGGATGGACCAGGGCCGGCCGAAACCCGATCTGATCATCTTCGACTGCGACGGCGTGCTGGTCGACAGTGAGCTGCTGAGCTGTCGGTGCCTGTCCGATGTGCTGGCCGAATGCGGCATCGCGCTGAGCCAGGAGCAGGCGCTCGAGCTCTTTCTCGGACGCAGCATCAAGGCGGTCGAGCAGCATTATCGGGATCTCGGGCAGGTCGTGCCGGACGGCTTTCTGCCGCGCTTGAAGTCGCATGTGTTGAGCACGTTCGCCGGATCACTCCAGCCGATCGCGGGTGTGGCCGCCGTGATATCGGAATTGCGGGCACCATTCTGCGTGGCGTCGTCCAGCGACATCGACCGTGTCGCGCTCTCTCTTAACGTCACCGGCCTGCGGGCGCATTTCGGCGACCGGATCTACACGGCGCAGATGGTCAGGCACGGCAAGCCGGCGCCCGATCTCTTTCTCTACGCGGCCGAGCAGATGGGCGCGCAACCTGCGCGCACGCTGGTGATCGAGGACAGTGCGAGCGGCGTGCAGGCGGGCAAGGCGGCCGGCATGACGGTCTGGGGATTTGCCGGCGGCAGCCATTATCGCGGATGCGACGGGCAGGCTATACTGTCGGGTGCGGGGGCCGACCGGGTGTTCGCGCGCATGATCGATTTCTGGAAGGACGCCTGACGCCTGCCATGGCCGCCGAGAACGAAAAGTCCAGGCTCGATGACGCCGCGCGTGCCGGCTGGCTCTATTTCATTGCCGGTCACACCCAGGACGAGATCGCGAAGATGCTCCAGGTGTCGCGCGCGTCGGCGCAGCGGCTGGTGTCGCTGTGTCTCGCGGAACGGCTCATCACCTTCCGGCTCGAACATCCCATCGCCGCGTGCATGGAATTGGCGGCGCGTCTGAAGGAGCGTTTCGAGCTTACCCATTGCGAGGTGGTGCCGGCGGATTCCGCCGCGCCGCAGGCCACGGCGGGCATTGCCGAACGCTGTGCCAACCTGCTCGATTCCACCCTGCGTTCGGAAACCCCCGTCATCGTCGCGCTCGGGACGGGACGCGCCGTGCGCGCCGCGGTCGAGCGCGTCACGCCGATCGACCGGCCCAACCACCAGATCGTCTCGCTGGTCGGCAATATCTCCGCCGACGGTTCGGCGAGCTTCTACGACACCGTCGGCCGGCTCGCCGACCGCACCGGTGCGCGGCACTATCCGATGCCGCTACCGTTCCTGATGTCGTCCGAGGATGAGCGCAACAAGATGGTCCGGATCGAGCCGATCGCGAAGGTCAAGGCGGTCGCGGCCAAGGCGGATTTGCGCCTCGTCGGCATCGGCCAGATGGACCAGAAGGCGCAGGTCCATGTCGACGGCTTCGTGACCCGCGACGAATTGTTCGAGATGATGCGGCAGGGGGCGATCGGCGAGATCACCGGCTGGGCCTATGATTCCAAGGGTCGGCTGCTGAAGGCCGGAACCAACAAGCGCCTGACCAGCATCCCGCCGGAGGTCCCGGCGAAGACCACCACGATCGGCGCCGCCGTCGGCGCCGCCAAGGTGCCGGCGATCGCGGCGGCGCTGAATGGGCGGCTGATCAATGGCCTGATCACGGACGAGGCGACCGCAAGGGCGATTCTGGAGCGGTAGGGCGGCGATAGCGCCTCTCGCACTGCTGTCATCATCCGCGAAGGCGGATGATCCAGTACGCCGCGGCCTCGCTTAGGGCAAATCAACAGGCGGCACGGAGTACTGGATGCCCCGCTTTCGCGGGGCATGACAGCTGAGTGCGAGGCGGCAACTCTCATCACTCCCGCATCGCAGCACTCATAAGTTGCGCGAACATCTTTGTGCCTGCTTGACAACGGCGCGCCCTCAGTCGAACATACGCCCAACGCGTGGGCATATGCTCAAAAGCGCGAGCTTAGGGAGGTCACCGTGAAACACGTCCTCGGCGCCGTCTGTGGCGCGTCTTGCCTGTTGTTGGCCGTCCCCGCGATGGCCGAAACCACCCTGACGATCGCCACCGTGAATAACGGCGACATGATCCGCATGCAGGGGCTGACGGGTGAATTCACCAAGAAGAACCCCGATATATCGGTCAAATGGGTGACGCTGGAAGAGAACGTGCTGCGCCAGCGCGTCACCACCGACATCGCCACCAAGGGCGGCCAGTTCGACGTTCTCACCATCGGCACCTACGAGGTGCCGATCTGGGCCAAGAAGGGCTGGCTGGTGCCGCTCGCCAATCTCGGCGCCGACTACGATGTCGCCGACCTCCTGCCCAAGATCAAGGATGCCGTCTCGGTCGACGGCAAGCTCTACGCCGCGCCGTTCTACGGCGAGAGCTCGATGGTGATGTACCGCACCGACCTGTTCGACAAGGCCGGCCTCAAGATGCCTGAAAATCCGACCTGGGATTTCGTCATCGACGCTGCCAAGAAGCTCACCGACAAGAGCGCCGGCGTCTACGGCATCTGCCTGCGCGGCAAGGCCGGCTGGGGCGAGAACATGGCGTTCCTCTCCGCCATGGCCAATTCCTACGGCGCGCGCTGGTTCGACGAGAAGTGGCAGCCGCAGTTCAACACCCCGGAATGGAAGGCGACGCTCACGACCTATGTCGACCTGATGAAGCAGGCCGGCCCTCCCGGTGCGAGCTCCAACGGCTTCAACGAGAACCTCGCGCTGTTCAACGCCGGCAAGTGCGCGATGTGGATCGACGCGACGGTCGCGGCATCCTTCGTCACCAACCCGAAGGACTCCAAGGTCGCCGACAAGGTCGGCTTCGCGTTGGCGCCCAACACGGGCCTGGGCAAGAACGCCAACTGGCTGTGGGCCTGGAGTCTCGCAATCCCCGCCGGCTCGAAGAAAGCGGAAGCCGCCGAGAAGTTCATCGCCTGGGCCACCAGCAAGGACTACACCAAGGTCGTCGCCGCGAAAGAGGGTTGGGCCAACGTGCCGCCGGGCACCCGAACCTCGCTCTACCAAAACCCTGAATATCTGAAGGTCGCCCCGTTCGCGAAGCTGACGCTCGCCTCGATCGACGCCGCCGATCCGAACAAGCCGACGGTGAAGCCGGTGCCCTACGTCGGCGTGCAATATGCGGCGATCCCCGAATTCCAGGGCATCGGCACGCAGGTGGGCCAGCAATTCTCGGCCGCGCTTGCGGGATCGATGACGGTCGATGCCGCGCTCACCGCGGCGCAATCTTCAACCGAGCGCGAGATGAAGCGCGCGGGTTACATCAAGTGAGCTCGATCTCTCCCTCCTGAGCTCAGACTTGCGGCCATCCACCGCTAAGGATGGATGGCCGCCTTCTTCCCGCAAGCGGAGAGGCCAACAATGGCAACCCGGCAGACGCAGCTTCTCGCACGGACGCTCCTGACGCCGGCGGTCGGGCTGCTGTTCATCTGGATGATCGTCCCGCTCGCGTTGACGATCTATTTCTCGACGCTGCACTACAGTCTGCTCGATCCCGGCTCAGAATCGTTCGTCGGGCTGGAAAATTTCCGCTACTTCCTCACCGATCCCGCCTTCCTCGCCTCGCTCCAGAACACGCTGGTGCTGGTCGGCTCGGTGCTGGCGCTGACCGTCCTGCTCGGAATTCCGCTGGCGCTGTTGCTCGACCAGCCCGTGATCGGCCTCAACATCGTGCGGCTGATGGTGATCGCGCCGTTCTTCGTGATGCCGACGGTGAGCGCGCTGGTCTGGAAGAACCTGCTGATGCATCCGGTGTCCGGGCTGTTTGCCTGGATCGCCTCGCTGTTCGGCTTGACGCCGATCGACTGGTTCACCGACGCGCCGCTGCTCGCCGTGATCCTGATCGTGTCATGGCAATGGCTGCCGTTCGCGACGCTGATTTTGCTCACCGCGATGCAGTCCCTCGACGAGGAGCAGAAGGAAGCCGCCGAAATGGACGGCGCCAGCGCGGTCTCGACCTTCATCTACATCACGCTGCCGCACCTCGCGCGCCCCATCACGGTGGTGATCCTGATCGAGACGATCTTCCTGCTCACCGTCTTTGCCGAGATCTACGTCACCACGGGCGGCGGCCCGGGACTGTCGACCACCAACATCGCCTTCCTGATCTATTCGCAGGCACTGATCCAGTACGATGTCGGCACCGCTTCGGCGGGCGGCCTCGTCGCTGTCGTGATCGCCAACATCGTTGCTTTTTTCCTCGTCCGTATCGTCGGTCGCAACCTGGAGGCATGAGACATGGCGCGGATGGCGACGAGGCAGCGGGTGGTGGTCTCGACCATCGGGGCGTGGTTCTTCGGCTTCCTGATCTTCTTCCCGATCCTGTGGATGGTGCTGGCGAGCTTCAAGACCGAGCTCGAGGCTTTCGCGATCCCGCCGTCCTTCCTGTTCTTCCACTGGACCACGGAGAACTACGCGACCGTGCAGGAGCGCAGCGACTATTTGCTCCACGCGATGAACTCGATCATCATCGCCGGCGGCTCGACCTTGATCGCGCTGCTGATCGCGATCCCCGCCGCCTGGTCGATGGCGTTCTCGCCGACCAAGCGCACCAAGGACATCCTGCTCTGGATGCTCTCAACCAAGATGATGCCGCCGGTCGGCGTGCTGGTGCCGATCTATCTGATCTACAAGTCCTTCGGCCTGCTCGATTCCCGCATCGGCCTCGTCTTCATCCTGTGCCTCGGCAATTTGCCGATCGTGATCTGGATGCTCTTCACCTATTTCAAGGAGATCCCGCGCGACATCCTCGAAGCCGCGCGCATGGACGGCGCTACCATCGGTCGGGAACTGATTTACGTACTGACGCCGATGGCGATCCCGGGGCTCGCATCGACCATGCTGCTGAACCTGATCCTGGCCTGGAACGAGGCGTTCTGGACGCTCAATCTGTCGACCTCGAACGCTGCGCCGCTCACCACGTTCATCGCGTCCTATTCGAGCCCGGAAGGGCTATTTTGGGCAAAGCTGTCGGCGGCTTCCACGTTGGCGATCGCGCCTATTCTCGTCCTCGGTTGGTTCAGCCAGAAGCAGCTCGTGCGCGGGCTCACCTTTGGCGCGGTAAAGTAGGAAGGGCTGCCGGATCATGGGTCAGATCACACTTCAGGATGTGCAGAAATCCTTTGGCCCCGTGCACATCATCAAGGGGGCGGACCTCGAGATCGCCGATGGGTCGTTCGTGGTGTTCGTGGGGCCATCGGGCTGCGGCAAGACCACGCTCTTGCGGCTGATCGCGGGGCTCGAGGACGTCTCCGGCGGCAAGATCCTGATCGACGGCAAGAACGTGGTCGACACGCCGCCGGCCAAGCGCGGGCTCTCGATGGTGTTCCAGTCCTATGCGCTCTATCCGCATATGAGCGTGCGCGGCAATATCGGCTTCGGCCTGAAGATGGCGGGGCTGGCCAAGGACGAGATCAACCGCAAAGTCGAGGCCGCCGCCGCAACACTGAATCTCACGCCTTATCTCGATCGCAAGCCGCGCGAGCTCTCCGGCGGCCAGCGCCAGCGCGTCGCGATCGGGCGTGCCATCGTCCGCGAGCCCAAGGCGTTTTTGTTCGACGAGCCGCTCTCCAATCTCGACGCGGCGCTGCGCGTGCAGATGCGGATCGAGGTGACGCGGCTCCAGAAGCAGCTCGGCACCACCGCGATCTATGTCACCCACGACCAGGTCGAGGCCATGACCATGGCCGACAAGATCGTCGTGCTCAACGGCGGCAAGATCGAGCAATACGGCTCGCCGCTGGATCTCTACGAGAAGCCGGCCAACCTCTTCGTCGCCGGCTTCATCGGTTCGCCCAAGATGAACTTCGTCACCGGCGAGCACGCCTTGCAGAAGGGCGCGGCAACGATCGGCGTACGGCCGGAGCATCTCAAGATCGAGCGCGACGGTGCCGGCGGCTGGCAGGGAACGATCGCGGTGGCCGAGCATCTCGGCAGCGACACCTTCCTTTATGTCGATGCCGGTCAGCTCGGCATGCTGACGGCGCGCTACATCGGTGAATTGAGCCTGCACGCCGGCGACCATGTATCGCTGGTGCCGGAGCCCGCGCGCATCCATCGCTTCGACGCGAGCGGTAACGCCATCCGAAGCTGACAAGAAACGGCAAGAAAACCGGAAAGACCAAAATGTACCTGGAAAAATTCAAGCTGAACGGCAAGACTGCGTTCATCACCGGCGGCGGGCAGGGCATTGGGCTCGCCTGCGCCGAAGCGCTGGCTGAAGCCGGCGCCAGGGTCGTCATCGGCGATCGTGACAGCAAGGTCGCCGACGCTGCGAAGGCCAGCCTGAAGGCGAAGGGCTACGACGCTGAGACGGCGATTATGGACGTCACCGACACCAAGCGCGTGGCGGAAGTGGCCAACGACCTCGTTGCCCGCCACGGCAAGGTCGACATCCTCGTCAACAATGCCGGCATCGCCCGCAGCGAGACACCGGCGGAGACCGTGACCGACGAGCACTGGCTCAACGTCATCGACGTCAATCTCAATGGCACCTTCTGGTGCTGCCGCGAGTTCGGCAAGCACATGCTCAACGCCAGGAGCGGTGCCATCGTCAATGTCGGGTCGATGTCCGGATTCATCGTTAACAAGCCGCAGGAGCAGTGCTTCTACAACGCGTCGAAGGCCGGCGTGCACCATCTCACGAAATCGCTCGCCGCCGAATGGGGGGCGCGCGGCATCCGCGTCAATGCGGTCGCGCCGACCTATATCGAGACGCCGCTCAACGCCTTCGTGAAGAGCAATCCGAGAATGTACGATGCCTGGATCGGTGGAACCCCGATGGCACGGATGGGGCAGGTCGAGGAGATCGCCTCGGTCGTGCTGTTCCTTGCCTCGGAGGCCGCGAGTCTGATGACCGGCAGCATCGTGCTGGTGGATGGCGGCTACACTTGCTGGTAGGCTTGCGTCAAAATTGACGAGAGCTTCCGGGAGCGACAATGCCGCGAGCGTATATCGGCGTCGATGTAGGGACCAATAGCACGCGGGCAGGGGTGTTCGACGAGGCGGGCACCTTGCTGGCGACGGCCAAACATCCGATCAGGATCTGGCATGAGGCCGGCGATGTCGTCGAGCAGTCGTCCCAGGACATCTGGGACGCTTGCACGGCGTCGGTACGGGCCGCGATGGCGGAAGCTACAATCGCGCCCGACAGCGTCGGCGGTATCGGTTTCGATGCCACCTGCTCCCTCGTGGTGCTCGACCGGCAAGGCGAGCCGCTCACCATCAGCGCCTCCGGCGACAGGCAGCGAAACGTCATCGTCTGGATGGATCACCGCGCAACGGCCGAGGCGCGACTGATCAACGAAACCGGTGATGCCGTGCTGCGCTATGTCGGCGGCTCGATCTCGCCCGAGATGGAGATGCCGAAACTGCTGTGGCTGAAGCGGCATATGCGCGTGAGCTTCGACACCGCAGGGCACTTCTTCGATCTGGCGGATTACCTGACCTGGCGCGCCACTGGCTCGTTGCAACGCTCGACCTGCACGGTCACTTGCAAATGGAACTATCTCGCCCATGACGGCGGCGGCTGGAGCGCGCCATTCTTCAAGCGCATCGGCCTGTCGGACTTCGTCAACGAGAAATACGCCCGCATCGGGACCGAGATTGTCGCGCCCGGCACGCGGCTCGGCGCCGGTCTAACCGGTACGGCAGCTGCCGATCTTGGCTTGTCACCGAGCACGCCGGTCGGAGCGTCCCTGATCGATGCCCACGCCGGCGGCATCGGCGCAATCGGCGGCCGCGACGGGTCGGACGGCGCCACAGATGTCTCCGACCGCCTTGCCTACATCATGGGAACGTCGGCCTGCATCATGGCGACGACCAAGGAGCCGTGCTTCGTGCCGGGCGTGTGGGGTCCTTATTACTCCGGCATGGTGCCGAATTTCTGGCTTAACGAGGGCGGGCAGTCCGCTGCGGGCGCTGCGATCGACCATCTTCTCAAATCGCATCCCGGCCACGCCGAAGCGAGCGCGGCTGCGCGCAGCGACGGCCTCGACCTCATCGAGTTTCTCGAGCGCCGCATCATCGCACGCGCAGGCGGCGCCAGCCGCGCCGCGCTGCTGGCCCGCGACGTCCATGTGCTTCCCGAGTTCATCGGCAACCGCTCGCCCTACGCCGATCCTGATACGCGCGCGGTGATCGCGGGCCTCGATCTCGACACCGACATCGCCTCGATGGAACGGCTGTTCGTCGCCGGTCTGTGCGGGCTCGCCTATGGGCTTGCCGAGGTGATCGAGGCCTTTGCCGCGCATGGCGTCCATTCCAGCATCATGATCATGGGCGGCGGCGCCAGCCGCAGTCCGCTGGTGCGGCAGATCATGGCCGATACGACTGGCCTCACCGTGGCGCTGCCGCAGACCACGGAGCCGGTGCTGCTCGGCGCCGCCATGCTTGGCGCCGTCGCCGGCGGCGCCTATGCCTCGATCGGGGAGACCATGGCAAAGATGTCGGCGCTGGGACGGAAGAGCGAGCCGACCACGCCCGACATCGCCGCCTTTCACGTCCGCAAGCGCGAGGTCTACAGATTGCTGCGCGAGGTCGATCGCCGCAGCCGCTCCGCGATGCGAGTGGGAGTTTGAAAACGGATGTTGATTTCATGCGGCGATGCGCTGATCGATTTCGTCCCGACGCCAAACATTGACGGGCGCGAAGCGGTGATGCCCGCCGTCGGCGGCTCCTGCCTCAACGTCGCGATCGGCATGGCGCGCCTGGGCGCGCCGGCCGGCTTTGTCGGCGGCATCTCGACCGACCTGTTCGGGCGTATGATCGCCGACCACGCCGCTGCATCCAATGTCGAGCTCGCGCTCGCCACCCGCAGCGAACACCAGACCACGCTCGCCTTCGTTCGCATCGTCGCCGGCGAGTCGCATTACGCCTTCTACGACGCCGAGACCGCGACGCGGAACTGGACCTACCGGCGCGGCTCCATTCCGTTCGATACTGTTGAAGCCCTCCATGTCGGCTCGACCACACTGGTCAACGACCGGGGCGCGACCGAGACCAGGACCCTGATCGCGGACGCACGAGCGTCCTCGACAATCTCCTTTGATCCGAATTGCCGGCCCAACCTCGTGAAGGACAAACCGGCTTATCTCGCGCGCATGGCCGAGTTTGCGGCCAGCGCCGATCTCATCAAGATGTCGGACGTCGATTTTACCTATCTGTTCGCCGACGAGCTATATCACCAGCGTGCGAGCACGCTGCTCGCACGGGGCGCGGGCCTCGTCGTCATCACCCGTGGCGACAACGGTGCGATCGCGTGGCATGCGGGGGCAGGGCAGATCGAGGTCGCCGCCCCCAAGGTCGTGGTCGCCGACACCATCGGCGCGGGTGACAGTTTTCAGGCGGCGTTGTTGTTCGCCCTGCACAAGCAAGGACGTCTCGCCCGACAACAACTAAAGGATATCGGCGCGGACGAGCTGGGCCGCGCGCTGTCCTTTGCCGCCAATTGCGCTGGGCTGACCTGCACCCGTCCGGGCGCCGATCCGCCCTGGAGCCACGAGATCAGTTGGAGCTGGTAATTCGCTTTTTCCTTCTCCCCTTGTGGGAGAAGGTGGCGCGAAGCGCCGGATGAGGGGTTGCTTCCGCGAATTCACAAGCATGAGGTCACGCGCGGAGAGAACCCCTCACCCGTCTCGCCGCTTCGCGGGGAGCCGCCCCCCACCCCAAAGCGGGGGGGGTGTTAAAACAAGTGCGCGGGGCGCCCAGATAGTGGGGGTT
>NZ_JBVVPN010000005.1:0-150563 GCF_055811035.1 Bradyrhizobium sp. MI1.10 | reverse complement strand
TGTTTGGGGGGGGCGCGGCGCGGTTGGGGGGTTCGCCCCCCCAAATACAAAACAAGTGGGTCGCGTGCGGAGAAAACCCCTCACCTGTCTCGCCGCTCTGCGGCGAGCCACCCTCTCCCACAAGGGGAGAGGGGAAGCACGTCTCACAGCCGCGCGACCGCCTTCTCGGCGCATTTCAGGAAAGTATGGATCAGCGGAGTCTGGGAGTCGCGCCGCCAGCAGACCGCGATGTCGATGGAATCGCTTGCATCGCGCAACGGCCGGAACACGACCCCGCGCGGCGCCCCGAGCTGGGCACAGGCCGGCAGGATGGCGAGGCCTTCACCGGCGAGAACCAGGCTCATCGCCGAATGCACCGTCTGCACCCGGCTCGCAATCGGCATCACGATCTGATGCCGCCGCAGCAGGGCTGCGACCGCGGAGGAGGAGGGGTCCCGCTCCGGCGGCGGCAGCGCGATCAGCGGACGGCCCTGTAGTCGTATCATCGGCACCGCGCTCAGGCGCGCAAGCGGCGAACGGTTTGGTACCGCCAGCATGAACGGCTGCGCGCCGATCCGGGCCACCTGGATCTCGGGATGGTTGATGGCTGGCATGCAGAGCGCGACGGTGACGCTGCGGTCGAGCAGCCGCGCCTCGCGGGTCGAAGCACTGAGCTCGGCGAAATCGAGATCGATGCCGGGAATGGATCGCCGGAGCTCGGGGATGAGACGCGGCAGCATCGCGTTCGCCAGCACGAACATGTAGCCGACGGACAGCCGACCACGGCTGCCGGCCGCGACCGCGCGCGCGGCCTCGATGCCGTCAGCCGCCAGCGCCAGCGCCTCGCCGGCGCGCGCTAGCAGCGCCTGGCCCGCTTCGGTCAAATCCATGCCGCGCGTGCCGCGGCGGAACAGCGGCGCGCCGACCTCGGCCTCCAGCTTGCGGATCTGGACCGAGAGCGGCGGCGGCGCCATCCGCAGCCGCTCGGCGGCCTTGCCGACGCTGCGCGCCTCGGCGACGGCGACGAAATAGCGGAGCCGGCGAAGATCCATTGGCATACCGAAAACGTATGGGTTGGTGTTCAAAATCGTATTGGCGGCGAGTTAACAAAACTGTCATCCTGGCTGTCAATGCTATCGGCCACCGGCGGCCGGGTTCGGAGCGAAGTGACGATGAACGGTGATCCCTGCCTGCTGTCCGCAACCGTGCTGCGCGGCCTCATCGCGACAAAGCAGATCTCGCCCGTCGAGCTCACCCGCGCGGTGCTCGCCCGCGCCGAAGCGCTCCAGCCCGAGCTGAACTGCTTCATCACGATCTGCGGCGACGAGGCGCTTGCCGCCGCGCGCGAGGCAGAGCGCAAGCTGATGGCCGGCGGGCCGCTCGGCCTGCTGCACGGCATCCCCGTCACCGTCAAGGACATTGTCAACACCAAGGGCGTGAAGACCAGTTTCGGCGCCATTCCCTACAGGGACAATGTTCCGGACGAGGATGCCGTCGCGGTTGCGCGGCTTCGCGCGGAAGGCGCCATCCTGATCGGCAAGACCACGACGCCCGAATTCGGCAGCAAATGCCTGACCGACTCGCCGCTGTTCGGCCGCACCCGCAATGCGTGGAGCGCCGAGCGTTCCTCCGGCGGCTCCAGCGGCGGCGCGGCGGTGGCGGTGGCGAGCGGCATCGCGCCGCTGGCGATCGCGACCGATGGCGGCGGCTCGACGCGAATTCCCGCCGCCTGCAACGGCGTTGTCGGGCTGAAGCAGAGCAACGGCGTCATCCCGCATAGCCAGGCGCTGGACGTGTTCGGCAACCAGACCTATGTCACGCCGATGACTCGGACCGTCGCCGACACCGCGCTGATGATGCAGGCGATGGCCGGCGAGGATTCTTGCGATCCCTGGTCGATCGGCGTTCCCGTGCCCGACTTCGTCGGCACGGCCGCGCCGCGCGGCGATCTGCGTGGGCAGAAGATCCTGTACTGCCTGTCGCCGCCCGGACGCCCCGTCTCTGCCGATGTCGAGGCCGGCTTCAAGGTGAGCCTCGATCGGTTGGCAGGGCTCGGCGCCGAGCTCGAGGAATTCTCCGGCGAGGGGTTCGACATCGAGCCGATCTGGCGCGCCATCAATCACACGGTCTGGCGGACGCGCTTTGCAAAGCTCGCGGCCGAGCATGGGGACGCGCTGAGCGAGGCCTTCCTCGAGCAGCTTGCGCTTGCCACCGACGTCAGCGGCGTCGCCTATCAAGAGGCGATGTTCGCCCGCACGGCGCTGTTCCGCCGGGTGCAATCCCTGCTTGCGCGCGGGCATTTGCTGGCGATGCCGACCATCACCCGCACCGCCCTGCCGATCGATCAGGATCTGTTCGGCACCATCGAGATCGACGGCAGGCAGTTTGACAGCGTCCGGCCGCACTGGTTTCCTTGGACCATGCCGTTCAACATGACCGGGCACCCCGCGATCAGTCTGCCCTGCGGCTTTGGCCGCGACGGCCTGCCGATCGGCTTGCAACTCGTGGGCCGCTTCCGCAGCGATGCCGACTTGCTGCGCGCGAGCGCGTTGTTCGAAGCCTCGCATGACCTCCTGTCCCGCTGGCCGGCTTGAGGAGAGGGACATGCAAAGGACTTGTTCGCAAAGCACTTGCCTCCGGTGCTCGGACATGTTGATCGTGCTGCGGATGAGCCCTGAATCCGAGCGCGCATGAGCGTATTTGTCCTCCGACGTGTGCTGACCTTGCTGGCGACGCTGGTCGGCGCGTCCGTGATCATTTTCCTGGTGCTGGATGCTCTTCCGGGCAACGCCGCGCAGATGCTGATGGGCGCCGACGCCTCGCCAGATGCGGTCCGCGCGCTCACCGTCAAGCTCGGGCTCGACCAGCCGCTGGCGCTTCGCTATCTGCAATGGATCAAGGGGCTGCTCGTCGGCGATCTCGGCAACTCCTATGTCTACGGCACGCCGGTCGCAAGCCTGATCGCGGAACGGCTGGTGCTGACCATTCCGCTCGCGATGATGTCCATGCTGATCACGGTGACGCTGGCGCTGTCGGCCGGCATCTACACCGCCGCCAACCACAACAAGCTCGGCGACGTCGGCGTGATGTCACTGACGCAGGTTGGCATCGCGCTGCCGAATTTCTGGTTCGCGATCCTGCTGGTGCTGTTGTTTTCGGTGCGGCTGCAATGGCTGTCCGCGGGCGGCTTTCCCGGTTGGGAGGACGGCATCTGGATCGGGATCAAGTCGCTGCTGCTGCCGGCGGTATCGCTCGCGGTGGTGCAGGCCGCGATCCTCGCACGCGTCACGCGCTCGGCGGTGCTGGAAGTGCTGCGCGAGGATTTCGTCCGCACGGCGCGCGCAAAAGGGCTCGGCAAGCGCGAGGTGCTGTGGAAGCACGTGCTGCGCAATGCCATGATTCCCGTGATGACGGTGATGGGCCTGCAATTCGCCAATCTGCTCGCCGGCACCATCGTGATCGAGAACGTGTTCTATCTGCCGGGCCTCGGCCGCCTGATCTTCCAATCGATCGCCAACCGCGACCTCATCGTGGTGCGCAACTGCGTGATGCTGCTCGCGACCATGGTCGTCATCGTCAATTTCGTGGTCGACGTGCTCTATGCCTTCGTCGATCCCCGCATCAAGGTCCACGATCTGTGAGCGCGCCGCTGACCACCCTCGTCGATGCGCCGGCCACAGCGCGCCCTCTGCCGGCCCGGACCTTCTGGCGCCGCGCGCTGCGTCATCGCAGCTTCGTGCTCGGCGGCGCGCTGAGCCTGCTGGTTCTCGCCTCGGCGCTGCTGTCGCTGCTGTGGACGCCTTGGTCGCCCTATGAGATCGACATCGCCGCAAAGCTCCGGCCGCCCTCGGCCGCGCACTGGCTCGGCACTGACGTCTTCGGCCGCGACATCGTCTCGCTGCTGCTGGCCGGCGCCCGCTCCACCATCATGGTCGGCATCATCGCGGTCAGCATCGGCCTCACCTTCGGCGTCTGTCTCGGTCTGATCGCGTCGGCCAGGCGGGGCTGGACCGAAGAGATCATCATGCGCTTCTCCGATTTCACCTTCGCCTTTCCGGCCGTGCTCTCCGCGATCATGCTCGCCGCGGTCGCGGGGCCGGGCATGGTGACCTCGATCGTCGCCATCGGCATCTTCCAGATCCCGACGCTGATCCGGCTGACGCGCGGCTCGGCCAACGCGATCTGGGCGCGCGAATTCGTGCTGGCCGCGCGCGCGGCAGGCAAGGGCAAGTTTCGCATCACCATCGAGCACGTGCTGCCCAACATCCTGTCGATCCTGATCGTGCAAGCGACGATCCAGTTTGCGCTCGCGATTCTTGCCGAAGCCGCCTTGTCCTATCTCGGTCTCGGCACGCAGCCGCCGCAGCCGTCTTGGGGACGGATGCTGAACGACGCGCAGACGCTGCTGTTCCAGTCGCCGATGCTCGCGGTCTATCCGGGCGCTGCGATTGCAATCGCGGTGCTCGGCCTCAATCTGCTCGGCGACGGACTGCGCGATCTGCTCGACCCTCGATTGGCGCGGGAGCGATGAGGATGGGTGAGCGCTCGACCATGCCGCTGATCGAGGTTGCGAACCTGGGCGTGCGCCTCAACACCAGCCGCGGGCCGGCCCAGGCTGTGCGCGGCGTCAGCTTTGCCCTGAAGCGCGGCGAGACGCTCGGGCTCGTCGGCGAATCCGGCTGCGGCAAGTCGGTGACGGCGTTGTCGCTGATGGGGCTGCTGCCGGACAGCGCCGTCGTCACCGGCAGCATCAAGCTGGATGGTGGCGAACTCGCTGGTTTGTCGGACGCGGATTATTGTCGGCTGCGCGGCAATCGCATCAGCATGATCTTCCAGGAGCCGATGACCGCGCTCAACCCGATGCACACGATCGGCCACCAGGTCGCCGAGCCGCTGCGGCGTCACAAGAAATACTCGGCATCGCAGGCGCGGCGAGAAACGATCGCCTTGCTCGACCGCGTCGGGCTGCCCGATCCGGCGAGGCGCGTCGATGCCTATCCGCACCAGTTCTCCGGCGGCCAGCGTCAACGCGTCACGATTGCGATGGCGCTCGCCTGCGAGCCGGACCTTCTGATCGCGGACGAGCCGACCACGGCGCTCGACGTCACCATTCAGGGCCAGATCCTCGACCTGATCGCCGATCTGGTCGAGGAGCGCGGCATGTCGATGATCCTGATCTCGCACGATCTCGGCGTCATCGCCGAGAACGTGCAACGCATGATGGTGATGTACGGCGGCACGATCATCGAGAGCGGACCGACCGACGAGGTGTTCCGCCGGATGGGACATCCCTACACGCAAGGCCTGTTCCGCGCCCGGCCGAAACTCGGCGCACGCAAGGGGACGCGGCTGACGACGATATCGGGCACGGTCCCGGAGCTCGCTGATCTGCCGTCCGGTTGCACCTTCGCCGATCGGTGTCCGCTCGTGATCGAGCAGTGCCGGGCCGCGCTTCCACCGATGGTGGACGTCGGACCCGGCCATTTCGTGCGCTGCATCCGGACCGACGTGTCCATGGCTGAACGCGTCGGAGCGCTGACCGCATGAGCACGGCGCCTCTTCTCGACGTCAAGGATATCGAGCAGCGCTACACGCTGCCGCGCGAAAGCGTGTTCCGCCCGCCGGGGCAGGTGCGCGCGCTCAACGGTGTCAGCGTGCGGGTCGACGCCGGCAAGAGCCTCGGCATCGTCGGCGAATCCGGCTCCGGCAAGTCGACCTTCGCGCGGGTGGTGATGGCGCTGGAGCGGCCGACATCGGGGCAGGTCGCGCTGCTCGGCCGCGACCTCAACCGCATCTCCGCCGACGAATTGCGCCGCGCCCGCCGCGATTTCCAGATGGTGTTCCAGGATCCCTACGGATCGCTCGACCCACGCCAGACCATCGCGCGTATCGTCGCCGAACCGCTCACCGTGTTGGAGGGGATTGACCGCACGACGCTTCGTGCCCGCGTCTCCGCGGTGCTGCGGCAGGTGGGCCTACGCGATGCCGATACGGAGAAATATCCGCACGAATTCTCCGGCGGCCAGCGCCAGCGCATCGCCATCGCGCGCGCGCTGATCAC
The DNA here is from genome assembly GCF_055811035.1 of Bradyrhizobium sp. MI1.10. NCBI lineage: Bacteria > Pseudomonadati > Pseudomonadota > Alphaproteobacteria > Hyphomicrobiales > Nitrobacteraceae > Bradyrhizobium > Bradyrhizobium sp. MI1.10. The sequence continues at coordinate 144,523 of NZ_JBVVPN010000005.1, read as the reverse complement.
CCAGCCGAAGTTGATCGTCGCCGACGAGCCGGTCTCCGCGCTCGACGTCTCCGTGCAGGCGCAAGTCTTGAACCTGATGCAGGACCTCCAGGAGCAGTTCGGTCTCAGTTACGTCCTGATCAGCCACGATCTCGCCGTCGTCGACTATCTCTGCGACGAGGTCGCGGTGATGTATCTCGGCCGTATCGTCGAGCAGGGGCGGCCGGAGGATTTGTTCGAGCGCTGCGCCCATCCCTATACACGGGCCCTGCTGGATGCCGTGCCGCGGGTGCGCGCCGGCGGCGGCCGGCGCCGGCGCGGGGCCCAGGCGATCGCCTCGCAATCGGCGGTCGCGACCGGGTGTCCCTATGTCTCGCGATGCGCGCTGGCCGATCAGCATTGCTGCGAGGTTCTGCCTGAGCTACGCAAGGTGGGCGAGACGCATCTGGCCGCCTGTCACAAGGCGGAAGCCGTGATGGCGTTGCCGCAATTGCCCGTCGAAGGTTAGCGTCCGCGCCGGGATTGGCGTAGGTTGGGACAACAGAAGGTCGGGGAGTTACGCATGCTCAGGAAATTATTCGTCGTTGCATGTGCCGCTGCGTTTGCTGCGGCACCGTTGCCGGTACTGGCGCAAGGCAAGAAGGACAGCGTCGTCATGGGCATGACGCTGGAGCCCCCCGGGCTCGATCCGACCAACGCCGCCGCAGCGGCGATCGCCGAAGTCACGCTCTACAACATCTACGAGACGCTGACCAAGATCAACGAAGACGGCTCGACCTCGCCATTGCTGGCGGAGAGCTGGACGGCCTCGCCCGATCTGAAGACCTATACGTTCAAGCTGCGCAAGGGCGTCAAATTCCACAATGGCGAGCCGTTCGATTCCGCCGCGGTGAAGTTCTCGTTCGAACGCAATGCTGGTGCCACCAGCACCAACAAGGACAAGAGCCTGTTCCAGAGCTTCGAGTCCGTTGCCGCGCCCGACGCCGACACGGTCGTGATCACCCTGAAAAACCCCGAGCCGAACTTCCCGTTCTTGATGGGGCAGGCAAGCGCCTCGATCGTCGAGCCGAAAAGCGCTGCCACCAATGTCACGCAGCCGGTCGGGACCGGACCTTACCAGTTCGGCGCCTGGGCCAAGGGGTCGTCGATGACCCTGAACAAATGGGCCGACTATCGCAACGCATCCGCGATCAAGCTCTCCAAGGTGACGATCCGTTTCATTTCCGATCCCGCGGCTCAGGCCGCGGCGCTGCTCTCGGGCGACGTAGACGCTTTTCCGCGCATCGCGACTCGCGTCGTTGCCCAGTTCAAGGCCGACCCGCGCTTCACGGTGCTGATCGGCGGCTCCAAGGCCAAGACCATTGTCGCCATCAATCATCGGAAGAAGCCGCTCGACGACGTCCGCGTTCGCCGCGCGATTCTCGCTGCGATCGACCGCAAGGCGATCATCGAGGGGGCCGTCGAAGGATTCGGCACGCCGATCGGCAGCTTCTACACGCCGGGATCGCTCGGCTATGTCGACACCACCGGCATCAACCCTTACGATCCCGAAAAGTCCAAGAAGCTGCTCGCCGAGGCTGGAATCACCGCGCCGCTCGAGCTGTCGCTGAAGCTGCCGCCGCCGCCCTATGCGCGGCAAGGCGGCGAGATTGTCGCGGCCCAGCTTGCCAAGGTCGGCATCATCGCCAAGATCGAGAACGTGGAATGGGCGCAATGGCTGTCGCAGGTGTTCGCGCCCAACAGCCCGCATAATTTCGACCTCACCATCGTCAGCCACGTCGAGCCCTTCGACCTCGTCAAGGTCACCGAGCCGGACTACTATCTCGGCTACAACAACGAGGCCTTCAACGCATTGTACAAGCAGATCGTGTCAACGCCGGACGACACGGCGCGTGCCAGGCTTCTCGGCGACGCCCAGCGTATGCTGGCAACCGACGCAGCCTCCGCCTACTTGTTCCAGCCGCAATGGCCCACCGTCGTCAGCAAGAAGCTGAAAGGCGTCTGGAAGGAAGTCCCGCAGTTCGAGAACGATTTCTCGACATGGAGGTGGGAGTAGCGTCGCGCAGGTCGATTGCGCGATTTCGGTGACGATCTCTCCCAAAGGAAGAGATCGTCACGAGACCGGTCCAAACAAAAACCTGAAAAACAACCCCATGCACAGTAGCCGGGGATAGTCATTTCAATGGCTTGCGCGTCACGCGAATTGAAATGGTTTGCGGCGATGCCGTTGACGCGTCGGGCAAAACACTGGCATGATGGCATGATCGAAGAAGGCCGCGGCCGCTTGGTTTGATTGCGCCGGCCCGATGCTCCCCCGACTTTGAACGTTCGGAACCCTCATGCGTTAGCTCGGCGCAGGATGGCCGCAGGCCGTGCGATCCGGCGCGAGGGTATGCGGAGTTCGATTCTTGCTCAAGCTGTACAGGTGGCCATCCGACGACTGGCAGAAGATCGGCGCGGAGATGCCGTCCGAGATCATCTGGGCTGATCTTTTGGACGCGACCGCTGAGGAAAAGCAGTTCGTCGAACGATTGCTCGGGATACGCGTTCCGTCCGAGGATTCGCTCAGCGAGATCGAAGCGTCGAGCCGCCTGATCCTCGACAACGGCACGCTCTATCTCAGCTCGCCGGCGGTCCGGCTCAACGAGGACAGCGAGGCCGAGATCACGCCGGTGGGATTCGTCATCGGCCCGCGCGTGCTGGTGACGGTGCGCTTCGCGCAGTTGCCGATCTTCGACGACATCGGCAAGCGTATCGGTTCCGATGACAGCCTGGAGAACGGCATGTGCGTGTTCACCAGCCTGGTCGAGGCCATGGTCGACCGCGGCGCCGATGTTCTTGAGCATCTCGGCGCGAAGGTCGACAGGCTCTCGCGGGGCGTCTTCAAGGGCGGGCTCGTCCGCACCAAGCGGCCGGTCCGCTCCAGTCGGCGGATGCGCGAGGCGCTGGAGAACATCGGAGAGCTGGCCGATCGGCTCGCCAAGGCGCGCGATGTCCTGCTTGGCGTCGGCCGCGTCGCCTCGTTTGCCGGCGATGTCGGGAGCGAGTGGATCACGCCCGCGTCGAAAAAGCGTCTCGAGGCCGTCTCGAAGGATGTCGCTTCGCTCGGCGATTACGAGACGCGATTGTCGGACAAGATCCAGCTTCTGCTCGATGCGGTGCTCGGCTTTATCAACATCCAGCAGAACGAGCTGTTCAAGATCCTGACGATCGTCTCAGTCGTGGGCGTGCCGCCCACGATCCTGGTCGGCATCTGGGGCATGAACTTCAAGCACATGCCGGAGCTGGACTGGACGTTCGGCTATCCGCTGGCCTGGCTCGCCATCATTGCTAGCGGCGTGCTGCCGCTGATCTGGTTCAAGCGGCGCGGCTGGTTCGAATGAAATAGCGGCGCACCGTTCGACAACGGTGCGCCGCTCTTCGGGATCAGGCGATTTCGACGGCGAATGTGCCGATCCAGTCGCGGGCGAGCGTCACATCCGCTTGCGACAATTGATGGCCGGCCGGCAACACCTTGTGTTCGACCCGCGCTCCGGCTTCCGACAACAGCGAGGCAAGCTTCGCCGAATTGTTCGCCGGAACGATCGGATCAGCCTGCCCTGACAGAAGCAGGACGGGCTTGCCGCCGAGCTCGGCCTTCGGCGGATCCGACAGCGGCACCATGGCGCGGAGCAGGATCGCGCCTGCCAGCACATCCGGCTCCAGCAGCAACAGCGCGGTTGCGATGTTGGCGCCGTTGGAGAAGCCGACCGCGATCGGCGCGGCGATGCCGTAGCGCTGCCGCGCCTCGCTGACGAAATCGCCGAGTTCGTGCGCGCGGCGGCGCACGTCGTCCTCGTCGAACACGCCTTCGGCAAGACGGAGGAAGAAGCGCGGCATGCCGTGCTCCAGCACGCGGCCGCGCGGCGAGAGCAGGGCCGAGCCGGGCGAGATCATCTTGCCAAGCCCGAGCAGATCGTTCTCGTCGCCACCGGTGCCGTGCAGCAGCAGGAGCGGAGGGGAGCCCGCGCCGGTCGCGGGCTCGAAGCGATGGACGAATGAATTCTCGGTCACGACACCCTCTCTTCCAAATTGGGCAGAACACCCTCGATCTGCTTGCGCTGCGCTTCGAGGAAGCTCGGCAGCTTCAGGTCGCGTCCCAGCGTCGCGACGGGCTCGTCGACGGCGAAGCCGGGGATATCGGTCGCGATCTCGAACAGCACGCCGCCAGGCTCGCGGAAGTAGATGGAGCGGAAGTAGTTGCGGTCCCTCTGCTCGGTCGGATGCAGGCCGTGATTGCTCACGAGCCTTTGCGCCATCTTGCCCTGCTCGGCATCGTCGGCCGCGCGGAAGGCGATGTGATGCACGGAGCCGCCACCTTGGTGCCCGCGCAAAAAGCCCTTGGCCTCGTAGATGTCGACGACGCTGCCTTCGACGTCGCCCGGCGCCTTGAAGCGGATCACCGAGCCTTCGCGCGCCGTCTCCTTGAAGCCGAACACGTCGGTGAGGACGGCCGCCGTCTTTGCCGCGCTGTCGAGCAGCAAGGTCACGCCGTGGAAGCCGCGGATCGCATGCTCGGCGGGGACGTCGCCATTGCTCCAGCCGGGCTCGCTCTCGGCACCGGGAATGCCCACGAGCGCGAGTGCCATGCCATCGGGGTCCGTGAACGGCAGCACGGATTCGCCAAAGCGCTTCTCCAGCGCCTCGTAAGCGATGCCCTTCTCGACGAAGCGCTGCGTCCAATAGCCGAGCGAGCTTTGCGGCACGCGGAAGGCGGTCTGGTGCGTCTCGCCGACGCCGCGGCGCCCGGCCGGCACGCCGGCCCAGGGAAAGAAGGTCAGGATGGTGCCGGGGCGGCCGGTCTCGTCGCCATAATAGAAATGATAGGTGCCGGGATCGTCGAAATTGACCGTCTTCTTGACGAAGCGCAGGCCGAGATCACGGGTGTAAAAGCCGAAGTTCCTGATGGGGTCGCCCGCGATCGCGGTCACATGGTGCAGTCCAGACATCGTCGTCCTCCTGAATTCGGGGAGCGGTCTTGCTCCGACCGGAAATATCGTTCCGCTTTGGATTGGAGACAATCCATGCAAATATGACGTCAATGTCTACGATCTGGAAACAATCGCTGGCGCCAACCGATGGATAAGGTCGCCAGCCTCCGGGCCTTCGTAAAGGTGGTCGAAAGCGGCAGTTTTGCCGAGGCGGGCCGGCAGTTACGGCTGTCGCGCTCGGCGATCAGCAAATACATCGCCGACCTCGAAGAAAGCCTCGGCGTGCAGCTCCTGAACCGGACCACGCGCCATGCGAGCCCGACCGAGAACGGCCAGCGCTATTTCGAGCGCGCGGTTGTGATTCTCTCGGAGATCGAGGCGGCCGACCAGGCCGTGACGCAAGCCCAGTCGGCGCCGCGCGGCCTGTTACGCGTCAACGCGCCGATGTCGTTCGGCACCCTGCGGCTCGGGCCGGTGCTTGCCGATTTCATGGCGCGGTATCCGGAGCTGCAGCTCCAGCTCGTGCTCAGCGACGATCTGCTCGATCCCGTCCAGGACGGTTTTGACGTGACCTTGCGCATCGCGGAATTGGAATCGTCGAGCTTGATCGCGCGAAAAATCATGCCGGTGGCGCGCATGATCTGCGCTTCACCCGATTATCTCGCGCGTCACGGCACCCCAAAACATCCGCAGGATCTGCGCGGGCACGCCTCGCTGACCTACGGCTTCCTGCTCACGGGCAATCAGTGGAAGCTCACCGGCATCGACGGCGATCACTGGATCCAGCCGGCCTGGTCGCTCTGCGTCAACAATGCCGAAGTGCTGCGCGATGTCGCGATCAAGGGCAGGGGGCTCGCGCTGCTCCCGGAGTTCATCGCCGCGGATGCTTTGCGAAAGGGCGAACTGCGAACGGTGCTGGACGAGTATTCCGCGCCGCCGCTCGCGCTCTATGCGGTCTATCCGCCGACCCGGCATCTGTCGGTGAAGGTGCGGCTGTTCATCGATTTCCTGGTGGAGCGGTTTGGCCGGGATGACGAAGCGGGTGTGCGAACCCGCTAACGGGGCGCAGGGCTATGAGCGCACGACCAGATTTTCCCTAGTTTTCGATCTCGAACCGAACCGCGACATCCTCGCCAACGCGCGCAAGCCTACGCGCTCGTGTCCTCGCAATCGCAGATGAAAAGTCGTGGACCATCTCCTTGACTTCGGGCACCAATTTGGCCGTGTTCACGACTTTGATTACATAGGGAGGTTTGAGGGCGTTCATCCCGCCTCCAAAAATCGAGTCTAGAAAAGCTCCCATAATGTCGCCATGCCATTCCGGCGCCCCTATCGCAATCTTAAGCGCCAGTCGAAAGTCCTGAACAGTTTTCCAGCTGCTGCCGTCGAGTTTTATTTCGTGCATCGTCATTACCGGGGGGATCGTCTAGTTGACCGTACGATCTTCGGCAGGCCAGAGCAATTCATCCAGCGTACTCATCGAAGCGTTTCGAATCGCGGCGAGCTCGCGTGCGGCGCTCTGGGATTCGGGCGAGGACATCGAGGCTGCTGCTTGCTCGACCTCGCTGCAGCGCTCGAACAGGCGGACCAGGCCGAGCGCGCCGGCGGCGCTGCCGAGCTGGTGCGTGGACCGCGCGAGCTGCTTGCGATCGCCGGCCGCGGCGGCTTCGATAATGTCCGTGATCAACTTCTCGCTGGTCTCCCGCAACAAATGATGGAGTTTTGCGATCTGTGCCGCGCCCAGCAGCTCCTTCTGGTCGGCGAGGAAATGCCGGTCGATCAATGCGCCTGCGGCGAGTTGCGCCGCGGCTGGCTGGTTCTGGGCATCGTCCTCGATCGCCTCGCGCAGCGCATTGATCAGGATCGGTTTGCTGACGATTCTGGCAATGCCTGCGTCTGCAAGCCGCTCGCGGGCGCGGCGCGACATGTCGGCGGTTACCGCGATGATGCGCGGCATGGTCGGCAGACCGAGCTTTCGGATTCGCGATGCCGCCTCGACGCCGTCCATGTCGGGCATGTGCAGATCCATCAGGATGATATCGAACGCGTGATCGCGGGCGAGTGCGATGGCCGACGCGCCGTTCGTGGCAATGGTGGCGTGGTGGCCGAGCCTCTTCAACATCGCTTCGCCGACCTCGCAATTGACGGGGTCGTCGTCGACCAGTAGCACGCGGAGCTGCCGCGATGGCGGCTGGTCCGCGCCTTGCGCGATGCCGCTCGCGGCGAAGCCAAGCGGGACCTCAAGCATGAACGAGCTGCCCGCACCCGGCGTGCTCGCTACCGTCAACTCGCCGCGCATCAGGCGGGTGAGGCGCCGCGCGATCGCCAGTCCGAGCCCGGTACCGCCGAACCGCCGCGCGATGCTGTCGTCGGCCTGGACGAAATCCTCGAAAATCCGCTCGTGCATGTCGGGCGCGATGCCAATGCCGGTATCGCGAACGGTGATGCGCAGCAGGACATGATCGTCATGTCCGTCGGCCGTTGCGCTCAAGCCGATGCCGCCGCGCGGGGTGAACTTGATCGCGTTGCCGATCAGATTGAGCAGAATGCGATTGAGCCGCACCGGATCGCCATGCACGGAGGTATTGACCGTCGCATCGCAGGCGAGATCGAAGGTCAGGCCCTTGCCGAAGGCCTGCGGACGCATCAGATCGGCGGCCGTTTCGATGAGCTGGTCGAGGCGGAAATCGCGGGTCTCCAGAGTCTCGGCGCTGGCCTCCAAGCGCGCATATTCGAGGATGCCGTCGACCAGCGCGATCAGCGTTTCGCCCGACGCGGCCGCGGTCGTGAGGTGGCGCCGCTGCGCTTCGCCGAGGCTGCCGTCGTCGAGCGTTTGCAGCACGCCCATGACGCCGTTCAGCGGCGTGCGCAGCTCGTGGCTGACGACCGCGAGAAAGCGCGATTTGGTCTCGTTGGCCGCGACCGCCGCGCTGCGCGCGCGCTCGGCGGCATCGTGCTCGGCAAGGGCCTGGTCGCGGGTCTTTTCCAGTTCGGAGGTGCGCTCGATCACCTTGCGCTCGAGCGTCGCATAGGATTCGCGCAAGTGAGCGGCCATCCGGTTGAACTGATCGCCCAGCGCCTCCAGCTCGTCACCAGTCTTGATCGCGAGCCGCAGGCCGAGGTCGCCACTGCCGATCCGCCGCGCGCCTTGCGTCAGGATCTGGATCGGCACGGTCATGCGCCGGCTTAGAAACAGAGAGACCAGCACCGCACATGCCAGCAGGATGACCAGGAGAAAAGTCGAGCGTCCGATCGACGCATAGATCGGCGCGTAGGCTTCGGTGAGCGGCAGCTCGACGAACACCAGCCAGCCCAGCGAGGGGACCGTCGCGTAGGTCGACAGCACGCGTTGACCGGACGGATCTTCCTTGACCAGGCCGCCGGCGGGCGGCCCGACGCCATCGAGCGCGGCGCGCACGTCGGCATGGCCGGAGAGATCGCTGCGACGCAATGCCGGCCACAAATCGGGATGCGCGATCAACAACCCCATCCGATCGACCACATAGGCCTTGCCGGTGTTGCCGACTCTGATCCCGGCGACGAGGTCCCAGATGAAGCGAAGATTGACCTCGGCGACAATCACATCCGGCGTGAGGCCCGTTCCGCGCGTGGCGAGCGTCATGAACGGCTCGGTGTCGCCGAGGAAGTAGACCGGCCCGTAATAGGCGCGGCTTTCATTGGCGCCGCGGAAGGCCTGCGAAGCGGAGAGGTCGGCCTTGCTGCCGATCCTGTCCGCGACACGGCGCGACACGCGCACCTGCTCGCGGCCTTGGGCGTCGAGCTCGGCGATTTCCGCGATCGCAGGCGAGAGGCGCAGGAGGCGGATGGCGTTAAGGCGCTGGTCCTCGTTCGTGGACAACTCGGGGGGCAGGCGCGAGAGCCACCTGATCTGGTTTTCGATCTGGCCGATGAACTGGCCGATCTGGATGGCGGCGCTTGCCGCCTGCTCGCGCTGGGTCGCCGCCAGGAGCTGCTTCTGCTCGCGATAGGAGAACCAGACGTCGAAGCCGGTGTTGATGGCGAGCGCGGCAAAAGCGAGTGCGACGATCGAGTAGAGATATTTGCGGAACAGCCGGCCGGGAGGTGGCCGCAGATCTCCCTGGTCGATCGTCTCGTTCACTCGCGGATCTCGTCGGCGCGCGCGAGCAGCGTGAATGGGATCGTCAAATCCAGCGTGCGGGCGACCGTGCGGTTGATCAGGAGCTCGTATTTCCGCGGCGACTGCACCGGCAGATCGCCGGCCTTGGTGCCGCGCAGGATGAGATCGACATAGTCAGCCGAGCGCACTTCGAGCGTCGGCCCGTAGCTCATCAGCCCGCCCGCATCCATGAAATAGTAGAACGGGTAAATCGTGGGCACGCGATATTTGGCCGCCGCGGCCACCGCAGCCTGCCGGTGGACCACCAGGAAGCTGTCGACCAGCGCAATCATCGCCGCCTTGGGCGCTTCGGAAAAGGGCCTGACGGCTTCGTCGATCTCCGATGGCGCGCTGACGGGGGCGGGGACCACGGACACGCCGGACAGTGCTGCCTCTTGCTCGATGGAATCGAGGAAGAAGCGGCCGCCGCGAGGCGTGGTCGCCGGGTTGTACAGGATACCGACGCGCGCAAGATCCGGCACGGCCTCCCGGATGAGCTGAAGCCATTTGCCACCCATCTCGGCGCTGCTGTTGGTGAAGCCGGTCACGTTGCCGCCGGGGTGGGCGAGGCTTTCGACGAAGCCGTTGCCGACGGGATCGTTGGCGGTCGCGAACACGATCGGGATGGTTTTCGTGGCTTCCAGGACGGCCGCGGTTTCGACCGTCGAGCCGGTCAGGATCACATCCGGCTTGAGCGCCAGCAATTCCTGAACTGCGGTTTTCAGTCTATCCGGCGCGCCGAAGGTCGAACGGAGCTCAAGGCGGAAATTGACCCCTTCGACCCAGCCTCGCTGCCTCAAGCCCACGATGAGGCCACCCAAGCGGGAGGTCGGGCTGTCGATCATGCTCCTTCTGGTCAGTTCGTCGTCTAGCGGCAACGCCGTCAGCGATGCCACGACCCGCACGCGATCAGATGCTGCGCCGAGCGCCAGCCACCCCGCGGCGGTTGTGCCCGCAAGGCGAATGAACCCGCGGCGATCGACCGCGAGAGCGGAAGGCCGTTCGGTCATGGATGTCTTTGCATGATGGCTTGCCCCAACCCGATGCTTAGCGCGAACGGCCGGCATCCACAATTGATGAAAAAATGCGTTTGTGACTGCTCATTCGCAGCGTTTGGCGGCCCGATACCGTATTCCTACGCCGCCAAAGAGTCGCTGTTTCGAACCTTGCCTCCTCCGTGACACCTTGTAACGCACCGCGGCGTTGCAACATTTTCCGTCTCGGTCGTGATGACGGTTCGGGGAGGCCGATTTCGTAGCTGCCGATTTTTGAAGCGTTGTTTCATATTTTTTCGAAGGTTTTCGATGCGCAAAATCTATCTCGTTCCGGCCCTCGTCGGCCTGCTCACCACCGTTGCAGCGGGACCCCTTGCGGCCCAGGGCGCCGTACCGAAGCAAAAAGCTGCGCCGGCACCGAAAGCCGCCGGTGCAGCTCCCGCAGCAGCCGGTACGCCGGTCGCCGCCGGCGCGACGTCGGCAGCCGCGGCCGAGACAGCGGCCCCGGACGACAAGTCCAAGGCGACCGATTCCAAGGCGATCGACGGCTTCCGCTCCGCCAAGTTCGGAATGAACGAGGCCGACGTGCGCGCGGCGATAGCCAAGGACTTCGGCGCAAAGCCCGACGCCGTCAGGGCGCAGGACAATGCGTCCGAGCTGACGCACAGTCTGCTCTATTCGGCGCCCGAACTGCTGCCGAACGGCGGCACCGCCGAGCTTTCCTACGTGTTCGGCTACAAGTCCAAATCTCTGATCCAGGTCGGCGCGGTCTGGTCGAAAGGCACCGACGCGACGATCACGCCGGAGAAGCTGTTCTCCAACGCCAACATCCTGCGCGCCCATTTCCTCAGCGAGGGCTTCAAGCCCGACTCCATCGCGGTCAACATGCCCGTCAACGGCGGCATCGTGATGTTCCGCGGCAGTGACGCCAAGGATCGCTCGGTCATCCTGCTTCTCCAGGGCACGTTCGAGAACAAGGACAACAACCAGCGCGTGCTGACGCCGACCAGCCTGCTGCTGTTCTACGTGGCCGACGCCAAGAGCCCCGACATCTTCAAGCTGCCGCCCGGCCAGTTCTGATGCCGCGCTGCCACGACATTCTCCCACCCGGTTGTGGATCGGCCCCAGTGCCGATGAAGAGGATCTGAAATGCGCCGACCATCTGCAAGGCGAGACAATGACGAGCTGACGCTGCGGGGGCTTGCGCGCTTCCGTTCGATGTCACTGCTCTGCGCGATGCAGATGGTCTTCCTGCCGGTGTTCAGCGTTCGCCTGCAGGCGCAGCCGGCGAACGTGATCACGCCGGACGGCCGCACCGGGACCAGCCTTCAGACGTCCGGCAGCGTCACCAACGTCACGACGTCGACCGTCTCCGGCACCAGTGCCTTCAACTCGTTCTCGCAGTTCAGTGTCGGGAAGGGCAACACCGTCAATCTGCAACTGCCGACCGGTACGCAAAATCTCGTCAACATCGTTCGCGACGCTCCGGTCTACGTCAACGGCACGCTGAACTCCTACATGAACGGCGCGATCGGCGGTAACGTCTATTTCGCCGATCCCAAGGGCTTCGTGGTCGGCCGCAGCGGCACGGTCAATGTCGGCAGCCTCAACGTCTCGACGCCGACGCGCGAGTTCACCGACAGTCTGATCGGCGTGCAGGGGCAGATCAACGGTTCGGCCGTCGCCAATCTGATGGCGGGGTCGTTCCCGGTCTCGCCGGACGGCAACATCCGGATCTACGGCCGGGTCAATGCCATCGACGGCGTGCGCCTGACCGGGCAGAACGTCCTTGTCGGTGGTGCCAGCCAGCGCGACATTGCCAATCTCGATCACGCCGCGAAGTTCGCAGCCTCGGTCAATTCCAAGGGGCTGCGCAGCGCCGCCGCGATTTCCGTGCGCAATGGCTCCATTCACATCGGCGCCGTCAACAACGCCAGCGTGAACGGACGGCTGACCGCGCGCAGCAAGACCACGACGCCGAGCAACATCACCGTCGTGGCCGGCAACCAAGCCGAACTCGGCAAGAATGCGCGGTTGAGCACGGCGAGCAGGACTGCGGATGCCGGCGGCGTCCTTGTCAAGGCCGGCAACGACGTGACCGTGAAGAGCGGCGCGAAGATCAATGCCAGCTCGAAAACCGGCAATGCGGGCCTGGTCGAGCTGAGCGGAAACGGCGTCATCGACGTCGGCAGCGGCGTTACGATCAATCTCGCCGCCCCCAACGGCCGGGCCGGGACGCTGCTGATCGACCCGACCGATGTGGTGATCGGCGACGCCAGCCAGGGCGACGTCGGCGTAACCCTCGGGAACACGTCCGTCGCCAACGCCATCGCGGCGCTCAGCGCTGGTGGCACCTATCTGGTTCAGGCCGACAATTCGGTCACGCTGGCCGCGCATGCGGTGATCGATGCCCGCAACCTCGACGCCACCAAGACTCATTCCGTCGGCAACGCCATCAACGTCGAAATCAACGCGCCGACCATCAGCATCGTCAACGGAGCGCAGATCCTCGCCCAGGCGATCAATACTGGTGGAACGACCTACACCAGCGGCAGTGTCACGCTTGCAGCCACGGCGAGCCAGACCCTGATGTCTGGCCACGCCCATGCGACCACGGGCGTCACCGTTGACGGCACGATCACCGGCGGCGCGATCTCGATTAGCGCGAGCTCCACGGCGGTGGCGAGCTTCACGAGCTCACTCGCTTCGACCTTCGCGCTTGTCGGCGAGTCGGTCCCTGGCATGATCCTGGGCCTCAACGGAGGCTATGTCGCGGCGAGCGCAACCGCGACCGTGAACATCAACGGCCATGCCAATATCTCCGGCAGCGGCAACGTCTCGATCAGCGCGTACGGGTCGGAGAGGGCCGAGGATCCCGTTATCGCCTCGTCGCTCCTCGGCGTATCGCCGGTCGGCGCTGCGGTCGTGGTCGGGAACATCGCCGGCAACGTCACCACCAACGTAGCAAGCAATGCGACGATCAGCGCAGGTGGTAGCCTCGGCATCAAGGCCACCAACGATGCCACGATGAACGTCACGGCCGTATCGCTGACCTCGAGCGCGGTTCTCGTGGCGACGGTGGCCTATTCGACGGCGTCGGTGACGACCACGGCAAACGTCGCGACCGGCGCCCACCTGAGCGTCGGCACCGCGAGCGGATCGACCGGTGGATTCGCGCTGCGCGCGCTGAATAACAACAGCTTCTCGACGTCCGCGACCTCCGTGGGGCTGGATAATCCGGCCCTGAACGGCGGCGTCGGCGGTGCCGTCGCGATCAGCAACGTCAACACCTCGGCGACCGCGACCCTCGGGTCGTCGCTGGGGTCCAGCACGTCGAACCGGATGAACGGCTCGGTGACGGTCGAGGCGACCTCGAACACGACGTCGAATTCGACGATGTCCTCGACCATCACAGGTACGCCGGCTTTGATCGCCGGACTCCAGGGTGCCCTGGTCGTGGGCACGATGAATCCCAACCTGTTCTCCCAGCAGTTCAGCACGCTTTTCACCGCGGATCTGAACCTGAAGGCGGCGGCGGCCTTGACCATCGCGCGCAGCACGGAGAGCGCGACGGCGGCGATTGCGCAGAATCCGAGCGGCGGCGCGCCGTCGATCTATACGTCGGGCAACGTCGCCGTCATCAGCAACGTGATCGACGTGGGCGTGCGCAGCATTGCGACGGCCTCGGCGATCAGCTCGAGCCCGGTCGATGGTCAGTCGACGGCCGTTGCCGCAGCGGTCGCGTGGGGCGATTTCACGCACAATTCGAACGCCTATATCGGCGGCGCGACCCTGATCAATGCGCCGGAGATCGGCGTCTCGGCAAACACCTATATGCCGATCACCAACACCTGGTTGCAATGGGCCTCGCTGACGGATGTGCTGAGGCATCTCAACGGCAATCTCGGCGTCGGCGGCAGCATCTTGACCAGCTACGCCAACTCGACCGCGGACGCCGGCGACACCGTCGGCATCGCAGGGTCGTTGAACAATTTCATGGTTCACAACAACACCACGGCCTGGGCCGCGACCGGTGCCAGCCTGACGTCGACCTGCACGGTTGCGAGTTGCGGCAGCGGCGCGTGGACGGCTGCGCTGGACAGCGGGGCGACGCAGGCCTTCGACGCGACGCTCGCCATCGCGGCGACGGCCTATTCGGCCTCGATCGACGCTGCGGGCAATGTCGGCACGCTCGGCTTCCTTCCCGGCAACACCTCGGGTGGCTCGTCGCTGGGCGGCGCGCTCAATCTGGTCCAGTTCTGGAACAATACCATCGCCGGCGTGGCGTCCGGCGCTTCGCTCGGCGCGACCGACAACGTCTCCATCACGGCATCGACCACCGACCAGTTCTTCGGCGTTGCGCCGACATCCGGCAAGGCGGCCGGCGCCCTGGCGCTGAACGGCATCACGTCCATCGCGCTCGTGAACAACACGACGCATGCCTCGATAGGCATCGGCGCGACGGTGTCGGCTCCGACGGTGAATGTGCTCGCCCAGCAGGATCTGTCGATGCTGTCGGTTGCCGGCGCGGTGTCAGCCGGCGGCAACTCCGCCGTCGGCCTCGCCGTCGCCTATCTCGGCGCGACCACCGACACCGCCGCCTATGTCGGTGACAATCACAGCGACATCCGCCCGGGCCCGTTCAGTTCGGACGATCCGTTCTCAGGGAACGGCGGCGGTAACGGGTCGGTCACGGCAGACCATCTGGCGATTTCCGCGACGACCGCGGGCCGGATCACCGCGGCGTCGATTGCGGCGGCGATCTCGGAACCTTCGGTTTCGGACTTCGGCACCAAGGCCGGTGCCGTCGGCGCAGCCGCGACCGGCGGAGCGGGCGGGATTTCAACCGCGCTGGCCAAGGTTGGCTCGTCGTCGGGCGCCTCCAGCAGCGGCTTCACGATCGATCTTGCCGGCAGCTCTTCCATCAGCGATGTGAGCCTTGGCACGACCGCCTCGATCACCGGCGCCACGATCAACCGCTACTCGCCGAGCCCAACGGCCACCTTGTTAGTCCAGGCGCTCAACGACACCATCCTCAACAACGGCTCGGGCGGCGCCGCCGCCAATCTGGGAGGGAGCGCCGGCTCGACGAGCGTGGCCGTCGACGGCACCATCGCTGCGGCGATCTCGAACAATGTGACCAAAGCCTTCATCTCCAACTCCACGGTCAACAACCAGCAGTCCGTGACCGTGCAGGCATTGAACGGCGGATCGGAAACGGTCGTGGCGATCGGCCTTGCCGCGTCAACGCGGTCCAACGCCGCCTCGATCGCGCTGTCCGTCGGCATCATCACCGACAGTGCGCAGGCCTATATCGAAAATTCGACGATCGCCGGCGGAAGCACAGGCGTCCTGCGGGCTCTCGAGGTCGATGCTTACCAGACCAGCAACATCGCGGTCGGCGGCGGTTCGCTCTATATTTCCGGCGGACAGGGCGGCTTCGGCGTCGCCATGACGTATGCTTCGATCGGCGATCCCTCCGGCGGCAACGCGACCGACGCGCACATCAAGTCCACGTCGATCAGCAATTACGACTCGCTTCTGGTGCTCGCCGACAATGCCAGCATCATCGCGGCCGGTGCCGCGTCGGCCGGGGCAGGGTCGAACGGCCTGTCGGGTTCCATCGTCGTCGACGAAATCACGTCCACGACCACGGCCTATATCAGCAGCAACTCGACGGTGAACATCAACGTCGGGCGCGTGACGGTGCTGGCGGACAGCGGCGCTGTGTCGGACCTCGATACGGCGCTCGGGAATCTCGTCAAGAAGTCGAACAACAATCATCTCGCGTCGGACACGTGCACGGCCGCCGCCGGCAACGGCACGGCGAATTGCATAGATTTTGGCGCGGCGGCGCTCAACGACGGCACGGCGAACGGTCCGGGCGCCAGCATCATCTCCGTTGCGGGCATTATCCAGGCCGGCAAGAACAATGTCGGCGCCTCCATGGTGTACGATACCATCGCGACGACGCATTCGGCCTATATCGCCAACGTCCGGATGTCGACGATCGGCAGCGTCAGTGTGAATGCGGTCGACACCACGAAGATCCAGTCGGTCACGATTGGCTTCGGTCTGGCGACCGGTCAGTTTGCCGGCGTCGGCGGCATGACAATCAGCTCGATCGCCAATAATGTTTCGGCGGCAATCGGCAACAACCAGTCCGACACGACGCAATCGACCGTGACGGCCTCCGACATCTCCGTCACCGCGACCGACAATTCCAGCATCACCGGCGCCGCCGCGGTCGCTGGCGCCTCGACGCAAGGCAGCGCAGCGGGCCTGGCCCTCGTCTACAGCAGCATCGCCAACAATGTCAGTGCCGGCGTCACCGGCTCCAAGCTGACCGCCTCCGGCAATGTCGTCGTCAACGCGAACTCGAATGCCGATATCTCGACGGTTGCCGTCGGTATTGCGATTTCCTCGCAGATCGGCCTTGCCGGTTCGGTCGCCACCAATCTGATGGGAACCAACGTCACCGCCAGCATCACCGGCGGGGCCGACGTCGCAGCGAATAACAACGTTGCCGTGATTGCCGGCAATAATGACAAAGCCGGCGTTTTCGCCGGCGCCGTGTCCATCAGCAAGGGCGCGGCAGGCGGCGCGGGCTCGATGGTCACGAACAAGATCACCGGCACCACCGCGGCCTATATCAGCGGGACGACAACCAAAGTGGATGCGCGCGGAACCAGCACGAGCGACGTGCTTTCCGTCAACAGCGGCACGCTCGCGCACGCGATCGATCTCGGCGGCTTCAGCGCGCCCACCGACACCACGCCCGATCTGAGCGAGACCCAGGAGAGTGTGCGCGGCCTCGCCGTCGTCGCCAGCTCGCACCAGGCCGTCGTCACCAACGTCGCCACCCTGTCCGCGGGCTCGGGCATCTCCATCATGATCAATCCGATCACCAATGTGATGAGCGGATCCACCAGGGCCTATATCGACGGCGCGGCGATCGACACGCGGCTGGCAAGTTCGACGCTGGACCCGCAGATCGATGTGGCCGCCAGCAGCTTCTCCTATTCGGGCGCGTTCGGCGCCGGCGTGGTGCCGCCAACCGGGAGCGGGGGCGGCGGTGCGACCATTCTCAGCACGACGATGTCGCGCGACACCGAGGCCTATATCACCAATGCGACCGTTGGTGGCGTGCAGTCGGCGAGCGCAACGGTGGGCGCCGTCACCGTGAAGGCCAATGCCGAGCAGGACGCATCATCGATCGCGGTCGGTTTCGGCACCGGCTCGGTCGGGCTGAACGTCTTCGTCGCAACTACCGAGGCCTATGTCGACGGCGGCTCCCTCACGGCGTCGTCGCTCACGGTCAACGCCTACGACGCCACAGGTATCGCGTCGGCGAACGGCTCGGGCGCCTATGGCAGCCAGGCCGCGATCGGGGCGGCGTTCCTGGTTCAGGTCTCGGCGAACCGGACCGAAGCCTATGTCGGCGACGAGTTCCACTATCAGGGCAACGGCGCGGCACACACGACTGCGGTCAATCTGAGCGGCGCGCTCGACGTCGAGGCAACGACGAAGAACCGCTTCCAGGCCTATTCGATTGGCGGGGCACTCTCGACCGGCACGGCGGCAATCGCCGGCATGGCCAACATCGAGATTGCCAACAACACCACCATCGCTGGCGTCTACGACACCACGCTGCAGTCCCCCACTGGCGGTTCGGCTGGTGCGGTCACGATCAACGCCACCGAGGACGTGGCGATCAAGGAGATCGCCGGCGCGCTTTCGATTGCCGCCAGCGGGTCCGGCGTCGGCGTGGGCGCGGCGGCGAACGTGATCGTCTTCAAGAGCCAGACCATTGCGGAAAGCCGCAACAGCGACCTCAATTCGTCCGGCGCGATCAACGTCGGCGCGCTCAGCACCAAGGAAGTCCTGTCCTACGCGGTCACCGCCGGCATCGGCGGCAGCGTCGGCATCGGTGCGACCGTCGGCGTCATCATCATCGGCACCAACACCGCCGATCCGGATACGCAGGGCGAGCAGACCGGCCAGCTCAATCAGGGCAACAACGGCACCCTCGCATCAGTGAACGCGGGCACCAATTCCTCGCATGGCAGCGACGCGGTCGCGGGCGGCACCTCGGGCAATCCGAGCAACGCCAACGCAACCTCGACCTACGACGTCAGCACCGTCCTGACCGGCGGCAATGACGGCGTCACCGCCCAGATCGCGGGCGGCAATGTGACCGGCACGCAGGTCAACGTCGCCGCTACCAGCGCCAACGCGACCAAGATGTTCCTGCTCGGCGCGGGCTTTGCCAAGAACGTCGGCATCGGCGCCGGCATCGGTTACACCAGCGTCGACAGCAGCGTCCTCGCCAATCTGAGCGCGATCGTCTCCGCGCCGTCCGTCACGGTTGCGGCGCGGGTCAAGGACGCCGATACCGGACCTTATTCGGGCAAGACCGTCGACAGCGAGGCGATCGCCGGCGGTGCAGCGCTCTATTTCGGCGCGGATGCGGCCGTGGCGGTCGGCAACGTCGCCAATACCGTCACGGCCCAACTCGGCGGCTCCGTGACCGGAACGGGCGGCACCGGCGCCACTGGCGTCGCCGTGATGGCGATGGACAGCTCGACTCAGAGCGTGACCGCGGGCGGCGGCACCGGCGGCCTTGCAGCCATCGGGGTGTCGATCGCGACCACGGGACGGTCCAGTTCAGTCGCGGCAAAGGTGCTGTCGAACGCGACGGTGAACAGCTCGACCCTTGCGGTTGGCGCCGCCGAGGCCGGCGCAATGTCCGCTTCCGCGACTGCGGTCGCCGGCGGTATCGTCGCCGGTGACGGCGCAGTTGCGACAGCGAAGGAAAATTCGACGGTCCTGGCAGAGATCGGTTCCAGCTCATCGATCACCACGTCGGCGACGGGCGCCGGCACGCTGGTGTCGGCATCGATCACGCCCAAGCTTTCGAGCAAGGCGATCGGTGTCGCGGTCGGCGGCGGCGCCATCGGCGTGTCCGTCGCGGAATCGATGGTGACGGCCACCGTCACGGCCGATGTCGGCGACAACACCACCTTCTCGGGCGGTGCGCTCGGTGTGACCGCCATGGCGCTGGTGCCGACCGGCGGCACGACGACTTACGCCTGGTCGCTCGCGGGCGGCGGCGGCTCGTTGATCGGTGCCCAAGGCAGCTATGCCAGGGCGTCCGAGAACGCGACGGTGAGTGCGTATGGCGGCATCGGGATCCATCTTCCCAATGCCGACGTGGTCATTGCCGCAGAGAACGACAGCAGCCAGTACGCCGAGTCGACTGGCCTCTCGACCGGGTTCCTCGCCATTGGCGCGACCGTCGCACAGGTCTCCTCGAGCGCCCACACCTACGCCTATCTCGGGGCCGGCGCGGTCACCGCCGCGTCCAACACGGGCGTTCTCCAGATCACCGCCACGGGCACGGATACCAACGTCGCCAGCGCGCTCGTCGGTGCGGGCGGCACCTATGCCGGCGCAGCAGCGGTTGCGACGACGGCCACCACCGCGGTCACCGACGCCATGCTCTATGGCGAGGCGACGGACAACACGCTTTATTTCGGCGGCCTCAACATCAAGGCCAAACATACGACGAATTATGCCGGCAGCGGTGATGCCTATCAGGCCTCTACGGCGGGCGCCTCCGGTGGCAGCGCGCAGAACGATGTCACGTCGGCGACCACCGCTGAAATCGGCACGCATCTGATCGTCAACTCGGCCGGCGGCGATATGGTTGTGATCGCCAACGACGTGGTCAACCAGGCTGGTGGCGGGGCGCGGTCTGGTTCCGGCGGCGTGTTTGCCGGCGCGGCGGCGCTCAGCAAGTCCAGGGTCACGCAGACCGTCACGACCAACATCGACGCCGGTACGATCCTGAGCCTTAATGCCGATCCGAGAACGACGACGGGCGCAATCAACATCGAGGCCTACAACACGCTGAGCACGACCGACACGGTCAATTTGAGCGCCGCGGGCCTGTTCGCCGGCGGCGGCGCCGAATCCGACATGACGGCAAACGCCACGCTCACGGTCAACATCCAGGCCAGAGAGCTGTTCAGCGCCGGCAACATCTATGTCGGCTCGGCGTCGCGGATGGCGGCAAACAATTACGCCAACGCCAGCCTCTATGGTGCGGTCGGCGGAGTCGGTGCCAGCACGAACGCATGGGTGCATGCAACGCAGAACGTCAATGTCGGCAGCAGCTCGACAGTGGAGGCCTGGGGCAAGATCAACATCGCCGCAGGCCTGGCCGGCGACGGCAGCGTCTACAGCAGCGTGGCCGCGAACGCGACGACGGTGGTCTACAACAACACGGTCGTTGCCATCTCGGGCCTCTATCGCGGCACCGCCAACGCCGACGACGACACCAGCCTGACGCTTGCCATCGGCTCGAAGGTGCTCGGCGCCAACGACATCTCGCTCACCGCGACGCCGGGCCAGGTCACGGCCTCCGGCCTCGGTAGCAACTACAATCCCTACCTGGAGATCTTCAGCGCCAAGAACAGCGACAACCACAGCAACGACAACAGCGGCGGGACCGGCAATGTCGCGCTCAACGGCCTCGTGGTGGCCGGCATCCACAATGACGAAACGATCACGATCGCGCTTGGCGCGAGCACGCCGACCCTGTCTACGACGAGCCCCTACGATCCGCTCTCGCTCGAATACGTCTCCGACGTCGATCATTTCAATCGGGTGATGAGCTGGAACCACCAGACGATCCAGTACACCATCGTGGGCGGCTTCAATCCTTACCAAACGATCGTCGCTCAACTCGCATCTCTGAGTGGCCTGACGTCGACGCAGGTCCAGACGGCGCTTTCCGCCACGCAGCCCTCGATCAATTTTGGCGGCACCGATCCGACCGGCGAGATCCAGCGCCAGATCAATACCCTGATCCAGCAGGCGCCGTTCGCTGCCAATGCATCCGGCAACGCCTTCGCGTTCGGCGATATTATGGTGTCGGCCGGCAACGTTTCGATCCTGGCGCAGAGGCTGTCCGGGGCAGGTGGCGCAGGTCTTGCCGCACCATCGGTGATCGCGCGCTCTTCGCCCATGATCAAGATTGAAAACCAGGGCCTCGATTTCGTCGCGCTGTCGAACCTCACGATCACCAACGTGACGGGGGGGCTGGTCACGCACCCGCAGGTCGACCCGGGGTCGTCGTCGAACGTGACTTTCACGTCGAACAACAGCGCGACGCCGATCATCGACATCTCGGCGGTCTATAACCGCAAGGATCCCAACACGGGTCTCGGTGTCGACCAGAACGGCAACACCCTGACGCGCACGCCCGACATCTACTTCGACGGCGTCGTCACCAACGAGAACGGCCTGCTCAAGATCACCAACAATCTCGGCAACGTCGTCGCATCGCAGACGTTCGATGCTGCGACAATCCAGATGGTGGTGCCGAACGGCTCCTTCACCTTCAATGGCGGCGTCGGCAGCATCTTCAGCTCCAACCACGACGTGGCCTCGCAATGGGCCAATACCGAGTACAAGCCGGCTGACAACGACACGCTGACGGCGGTGATGGCGGCGGCGACCTATCTCGGTGCCTATGGCGCCTACGACAGCGGCGTGCATATCGCTTCCGGCGGCAATCACCCGTATTCCTATTATTGCTGCGCCTCCGGCAGCGCGGGCGTCGCCGGTACGGCGAGCAACAGCACTGTCTTTACGGCGCGGCTGCTGGATCTCTATTACGACGGCCTTTCGCTCTATTCGGCGATCTTCCTGCCGATGGGTTCGGGTGCGCCGGGCAACGGCAACGAACACGCCGGCAGCACTCCCGACGCGTCAACGCTCGCGACGATCGAGGGGCCGACCAGGCAGACCATCAGCACCGCCCCATGGGAGGCAAGCACCTATGATGGCCAGGGCGTCTATAGCGGCTCCAGCCCGTTCAACTGCTCGCATTGCTCCGCCTACTTCCAGGTTATCAACATCCAGCCCGATGTGATCACGCCGAAGACGGCGAACACGGCGACCAACC
Organism: Bradyrhizobium sp. MI1.10; assembly: GCF_055811035.1. Taxonomy (NCBI): domain Bacteria; kingdom Pseudomonadati; phylum Pseudomonadota; class Alphaproteobacteria; order Hyphomicrobiales; family Nitrobacteraceae; genus Bradyrhizobium; species Bradyrhizobium sp. MI1.10. The sequence goes on along the minus strand of NZ_JBVVPN010000005.1, from coordinate 122,467 downwards.
CGCCGGCGAATGCGCCCTTCATCATCGGCAAGGCGATCATCCTGTCGGCATCGGTTCTCAACATCAACGGCACCATCCAAAGCGGCTCGAGCAGCAACTATTCGGTCAATATCGGCACCGGCGCGCTGAACGCCATCAACGCTCTGAAGGCCGACAGCTCGGCCTTTGCCCAGGCCCAGACCAACGCGCAGCACGGCAGCTATGTGGATTTGACGCAATATCTGTCGAAGGTAAGTGGCAGCGACGTCCAGGTCGGCGCGAGGTACAATGCCGCCACCGACCAGATCCTCCTGAATGGCGTGGTGCAGGGGTCCGGCGGCTACGTCTACCTGAACGGCAAGATCATCTCGACCTCGACCGACGGCACGCCGCAGGGCAACATCATCGTCAACGGGGGCGCCGGCACGATCACGGTGAACAACACCACCGGCCTTCAACTCGTCACCAACACGATCAATACCGGCGTCAGCGCAGCCAGCGTGATCGAGATCGTCGATCAGCTCAAGGCGCAGACGACGTGGTACGTCTACAATCCTGCCGCCCCGGGCGGCCAGCAGGTGTCGACGTATCGAACCAACAGCGTCAATGCGAGCCAGTACGACGGCTCGATGCTTGCCGCGACAAGCGGCACGGCCGGCCTGCAATACGCGCCGCAAGCCAACATGTACTACCAGTGGGTCGACACCGCGCGGCTGGATCGTTCGACGACGAGCACGCAGTTCGACTATGGCTGGCAATACACCTCGCGGGATCCCAACAGCGGTAGCTCCTTCGTCCGCACCACCAGCCTGGTCTCGGACGTGCAGCAGGTCGCCAACGGCGCCACCACGGGACAATTGCAGAGCACGAATTACCAGGAGGTCGTCACCGCGACCGGTTCGGCTCACGGCGGCGGCGGCAACACCCATTCCGACAAGTGCTGCGGCGCGGATGGACAGTACGATTGGTTCCAGGAGATCTTCGATCACCTGACGCTGACGCTGACCAACACCGTCAAGGCATCGAACCCCATCAACATCCAGTTCAACGGCGGCGGCGCCAGCACGGTCGCGGTCACGTCGAACTCCGGCATCGTCATCAACGGCCCCATCAACAACCTTCAGGGTGCGACCTCGGTCGTGGCCACGGGCGCCAGTTCGGCCATCACGGTCGGCGTGAACGCCAACAACCCGGTGATATCGGGCACCAGTGTGTCGCTGTCGGCGGCGGGCGGCATCGGGAGCATCGGTGCCGGCGGGGCGCCGGTCTCCGTGCAGGTCTATGGCGGCAGCCTCACCGCCAATTCGATCGACCACGATATTGCGATCGCGGCCGTGGGCTCGCTGTCGATCAACCAGGTCAAGGTGAACTCGACCGTGGCCGGCGACGCGCCGCAGGGCAGCGTCTTCATCTCGGCGACCGGCGACATCAACTCGGCGTCCGCCTACAGCGTCGCCAACCCTGTCGTCGTCGGCAAGAACATCGAGATCAGGTCCACCGGCGGTGCGATTGGCGCGGTGACCGGCGTCAGCAACGGCGCGACCGTCCTCACCAACATCAATCCGCTCGTGATCCAGGCGACCGGCACGACGCTGGTCGACGGCAGCGTCGATGGCGGCATGCTCAACAGCTATTCGACGACCGGAACCTACATCGTGCAGTCCAAGGGCGATCTGCGGCTCGGCACGGTCGAGTCGAAGAGCGGCCCGGTGTTCCTCGAGGCCGCGGCCTCCGATGGGGCGCAAGCCAGGATATTGAACGGCCTGTCGTCCGGCGGCCTCACGGCCGAGCAGAGCGCGCATCTGGCGGATGTCTGGACCAGCCTGGACCTCCTCAGCGGCAACGGCGCGACCGCAGCCGTCAACAGTTACCAGACCATGGTCACGGCGGCCTACAACGACTACTTCCAGCTCAAGAACGTCGCCTTCGCGAACGGCAACACCTATAGCCCGACCTCGGTGGGCCTGACCGTGCTGCGGGCGCAGGTAGCCGCCAAGCTCGGCATCGATCCTTCCGCGGTCTCGACGACGGACATGCAGAATGAGGCCACGACGCGCTTGCTGAAGGACCAGTTCCTGCTCGGCATGATCGACACGGTTCAGGTCAAGGCCTCGCTGACCACATTGCTCGGCACCGCGCCCTCTGACCCGCTGGCGACGCTGTTCGGCAGCACGCTCTCGTCGAACCTGTTCACCAGATTGTTCGACGGCGTGGCAACTGGCCATCAGCTTATGCCGACCAACACGGCCCTGCAGACGGCGCTTGCGACCTACAGCTCGAACTATGCCTATACGCTCGCTCCGACCGAAAAGCTCTACGGGATGATCACAGCGGGCTCGCAATGGACTCAGAGCCAGCTGGCCTACACCGTCTCTTCCTCAGCGGTCGGTGCACCGCCACCGCCGATCAGCGAGGATGTCGCGGCCAACATCAAGGCCAGCCAGGTCATGCTGTACACACCGAACGGTTCGGTCGGCCAGCTCGCGGCGCCTCAGACGTTCACGTTCACGAGTGTCAATGCCTCGTCGCTGACGTCCGCCCAGAAGGGACTGCTCGCCTCGGCCGGTCCCGGACAGCTCGTCGTCAACTCCTCGACCGACCCGACGACCGGCGTCGTGACCTACAACGTCACGCTGTCGCAACAGAGCCTCGTCATTCTGGACAATCCAACCGCGGTCACCGCCAAGGCGCTGTCGGAGGTCTATCTCGGCAGCAAGAACAGCCTCGTGCTCGGCGGCATTGCGGCCGCGAGTTACGGTCCGATCGCTGCCGCGCAGGCCGGCGGCATCCAGGTGACCGGCAGGGGTGACGTCAAGCTCGATGCGGTGGGCAGCATCTCCGCGGGCGTGAGCGGGGTTCCTGTGATCTCCGGCGACATTCCCAACCTCTCCCTGATCGCCGAGCACGGCAACATCGGCAGCGCTGGCGCGGCCGGAGCCGACCCGGCGGCCAACGCGAACGCGATCCAGATCGCCTTCGCGAGCCCGACCAGCGATCATCTTGATCAGGTGTCGTCCGGACTGGGCGTCTATGTGAAGCAGACCACCGGCGACCTGGTCCTCGGCAACGTCTCAGCGACCGGCGCCATCCAGTTGGCCGCGACAGGCAGCATCTATGCCGAGGCTGGAACCAACTTCGCCGATCGCACGGCGGTGCATATCGTCGGCACGGATCTCGATCTGCGCGCCGGCGGCGATATCAGCTTCAACGGCGCGACGTTCCAGCCGCTTCAGGTGCAGCTCTCCGGCGCGCTCACAGGCTCCGCGGTCGGCGACCTCAGCATCCTGGTCGTGGCGCACGATCTCGCGGTGGGTGCGACCGGCACCTACGGCGCGCTGACTGCGGGCGGGACACTGACGCTGAACGTGCCGCACGGCGCGATCAGCATCAATGCCGATGTCACCAGCGTTGGCCTGATGCAGCTGCTCGCAAACGCCGCTGTGACTTTCGCCGATGGCACCAGCGCGGCGCCGGTGGTGGCCAGCAGCTCCTCGGGCGGGGTGACGCTGGCTTCCGCCTCACTGTCGATGGGCGCCTATTCGGCCATCAACGCGGCCGGCGTGATCTCAGTGATCACCACGGGCAACGCGACGATCGGCCAGCTCAACTCGTCGCTGTCCTATGCGGCGGCCTCGAACGCGCCGTCGATCGTCGTTACCGCCGGCGGCGTCGCTTCGCCCGGAGCGATCATCGACAACGGCGACGGTCAAACGAAGATCGTCGCGTCCGGCTCAGGGGCAGAAGTCTCGCTAGACGCATCGAACGGCATCGGCAGTGCGGCGGCCCGCCTCATCCTCAGCGCGGCTCGGCTTTCGGCGAGCACGAGCGCCGGTGGCATCTACCTGAAGGCTCTCACCGACACCGAGGCAAGCCTGTTGTCCGCAGTGAAGGGTGGCGTGGATCTGGTTGGTTCAGGCGGCTTGACGCTCGACCAAGTACTGGCGGGCACGGCCACGGGTGCGAGCGGCAGCTTCAGCGCCGTCGCGAACAATGGCAGCATTGTCATCGGCACGGCCGACAGCAGCGGCTCGCAAACGGTCCACGCCAGCCAGAACGTGACGTTCAAGTCGCTGGTTACGGCCGGCTACAGCGGTGATGTCGGTAACATCAACGTCACGGCCGACAACGGCTTCATCCTGGCGCAGACGGTGATGTCGGGCGGCGTGACGACGCTCGGCTCGGTTTCGGCCCATGGCGGGGCGACACTGGTTGCAGCCTCGACCATCACCGGCAACACGCTCGCCGCCAGCACCGGAGCGGGCCTGTTGAGCGCCGGCGGGCCGATCAACTGGAACGTCCTCAACGTCGGCACGACGCTCAACGCGACCGCGGGCCAAGGCAGCATAGGCTTCAAGATCGCGCAGAGCGGCGGCACACAGACCATCCACGCCCACGACAACGTCAGCTTCGACGCGCTCACGTCCACCGGCTACAGCGGCGATGCCGGCAGCATCAACGTCAATGCAGACAACGGCTTCATCCTGGCGCAGACGGTGATGTCGGGCGGCGTGACGACGCTCGGCTCGGTCTCCGCCCATGGCGGGGCGACGCTGGTCGCAACCTCGACCATCACCGGCAACACGCTCGCCGCCACCACCGGAGCGGGCCTGCTGACCGCCGGCGGCGCGATCAACTGGAACGTTCTCAACGTCGGCACGACGCTCGACGCGACCGCGGGCCAGGGCAGCATCGGCTTCAAGACCGCGCAGAGCGGCGGCACACAGACCATCCGCGCCCACGACAACGTCAGCTTCAACGCGCTCACGTCCACCGGTATCAACGGCGACGCCGGCAGCATCAACGTCAATGCGGACAACGGCTTCATCCTGGCGCAGACGGTGATGTCGGGCGGTGTGACGACGCTCGGCTCGGTCTCCGCCAACGGCTCGGCCAGGCTGATCGCGGCGGGCACCAACACCGGTCATAACCTCACGGCCACGACCGGCAGCGCTGTCTTGAGCGGCACTGTCGTTCGTTGGGATAATCTCACGGCCGGCGGCACGCTCGACGTCACCGCGACTGTCGGGGGGATCACTCTCGGCACCGCGATCAGCGGCGGCACACAGACCCTGCATGCCGTCAACGACATCGTCTTCAACCAGCTCACCACGGCGGGTATCCCGGATGATGCCGGCGATATCGACCTGCGCTCCGATGCCGGTTCGATCCGGGGCGGATCGATCTTCGGCAACGGCGACACGCACTTCGCTTCAGCGGGCTCGGTCTCGCTCGACCGGATCAGGGGCAACACGGTCAAGCTGTCCTCGCCGGGTGACCTGACGATCGGCTTCGTCAGCGTGGTGAGGGAGCTCGACCTTGCGGCGGATACGATCAAGGTCAATGGCGAGCAGATCCGCTCGACGCCGCAGGTCCCGCTGATCATGAACGTGACCGGCTACAACGGCGGCACCGCGACCTCGGCCAACGTCTCGATCGATCCGGACGGCATCATCATCAACCAGTTCAGGGTGGTGGATGCGAACTTCTGGACCGACGCCCACGCCGTGGCGATCCTGAACGGCTATGTCCCGGGTCAGCTCATGCTGACGACAGCAACCCAGCAGGTGCTGCTCAACAACCGTACGCCGGCGCCGTCCAACTGGCCGTCGCTCCAGCTCTACCAGCCGGGTGGCGTGTTCACGATGAGCCAGGTTGGGAACGCCAATGTCAGCAACACCTATGTGGTGTTCTACACCGGCGGCGTCTCCGCGACCGTCACCAATTACGGGCCGACCCACACCTGCTGCAACGACTTCACCGGCGCCAGCATGATCCGCAACATCTCCGTCGACGGCGAGGGCAACGAGAACATCGAGACCTGGCTCGCGAAGAAGGACGGGGGGACGTTCTACCTGCTCGGTCTCTCCGGCAAGGCGCGGCTCGATGCGCTGCTGACGCCGCGACCGGTCGAAACCATCGGGGCCGGACCCGCCGTCAACATCGAGGGATTGAGCGACATGCGCAAGCTGCGCCGGCAGGGTCAGCGCGTGGGACGCACCGGCTGGAAGGACGCGGCGATCGAGGCGGCGAAGCCGGCCATTGGCCGTCTCGCACAGGCATGGTAACGGGACCAGGGATGCGGATTCTGGGGGCAGCGTTAGGGCTTGGGCTGGCAGCGTCGTGCATCGCCCCCGCGCGGGCGCAGATTCCGTCGATCAATCCCGGCGTGATCCAGAACGACGTCGACCGGCAACGCCGGCAGCTCGAACAGCAGAGCGCGCCGCCCAAGCTCAACGGGCCGGCGGTGATTGGCGGCGAGCGGGAGAAGTCCCAGCTCCTGAAGCCGGGCGGGCCGAAATTCCGCCTGCACAAGGTCGAGTTCGACGCCTCCAAGTTCATTACGCCGGCCGAGCTCGACGAGATCGCGAAGAAGTACGTCGGCAAGAACGTCGACATCGCCTCGCTGCTGCAGCTGGTCGCCGACATCAACGCCCTCTATACCGAGCGCGGCATCGTCACGGGCATTGCGACGCTGCCCGAGCAGGATGCCAATGGCGGCATCGTCCGCATCAAGCTGACCGAAGGCCGGCTGCAGAAGACGACCATCGAGGGCAACAAGCAGACCCGCACCGAGTACATCCTTCAGCGCGTGAAGGAGCCCGAAGGCGAGGTCCTCGACGTTCCGAAACTCAATCGCGACGTGATCTGGTTCAACCGGACCAACGACGTGCAGATCAAGGCTCTGCTGCAGCCCGGCACCAGCTTCGGCCTGACCGATCTCCAGTTCGCCGTGATCGAGCCGCCGGTCGACACCTTGCAGCTCTTCACCGACAACCAGGGCGCGGAGAATACCGGGCGTTGGGAGGGTGGGGCCTTCTACAAGCGCCACGGCCTGTTCGGCGTCGACGACCGCCTGACCTTCTACGGCGTCCGTTCCGACGGCAATCTCAACGGCAACGTCGCCTACAGCATCCCGGTCAATCCCTGGGGCGGCCGCGCCGGTGTCAGCTATACCGAAGGCAAGATCAAGATCATTCAGGGACCGTTCGTCGCGCTCGACGTCACCGGACGCTCGAGCCAGGCCGCGGTCAATTTCAGCCAGCCGGTCTGGGTGACCCAGAACTGGCTGGTGCTGCTCAACGCCGCGGAGACCGAGGGCAAGACGGTCAGCCGCTTCGCAACGGTGGCCGTGACCCAGGACCATTACGACAAGGCCACGGCCGGCCTCTCGGTGACCAATTCCGGCAATACCTATTCGATCACGGTTTCGCCTGCGGTGAACTACATCGCATGGCAAGACCACGTGCTCGGCAACAACCGCGCGTTCAACACCTATACCGGCTCCATGTTCGCGACCAGCGCCGCGGGGCCTGCAAATTTCAGCACCAACGTGCTGGCGAGCTGGCAGTACACACAGGAAAAGCTGCTGCCGGGCGACCAGATCTTCTCGATCGGTGGTCCCACCACCGTGCGCGGTTATCCCTCCAACTCGGCGTCCGGCGACAGCGGCTATTATTTCAACGCCGAGCTGCACTACAACTGGTCGCAATGGCTCCGGGGTTTCGACACTTACATCTTCACCGACTGGGGGGCGGTGTACTCGACGTTTCCGGGAATCACCGAACTGGGCTCGGTCGGCGTCGGCTTCTCCTGGACCTACGCCTCGTTCATGACGTTCGAGGCGAATTACGCGACGCCGCTGAAGATGGCGGTCTCGACCCAGCACCACTACGAGGCCTATGGCCGCGTCGTTCTCCGGCCGTTGTTGATGTTCCAGAAGCAGGAAAGCCCCGCGCCGGTTGCGGCCGTGGCCGGCAGGAGCAAGTCGTAGGGCGTATGGGGCACGCGCTTAACGCCGCAGTGTGAATTCTTCCGCGCCGCGCCGCTGCTCCCACTTCGCCTGTTCCAGCTCGGGCCGGTCGCATTCGACTTCCGGATAACCGATGCAGAGATAGGCGATGAATTTCCAGGTGTCCGGCACGTCAAGAATGGCGTGGATGCGATCCGGATGGAGGATCGATACCCAGCCAAGCCCGATGCCCTCGGCGCGCGCGGCGAGCCACATCGCGGTGATCGCCGCGACCACGGAATATTCCGTCGTCTCCGGCATCGTCGCGCGGCCGAGGCCGTGACCGATGTCGCTGGCCTTGTCGGCGAACACGGCGAGGTGCCCCGGGGCCTGTTCGAGACCCGATAGTTTCAGCGTGGCATAGCGCGCTGCACGTTCACCGGCATAGGCATTCAGCGCGTCGGCGTTGCACGCTTTGAAATCGTCGACCACGGCGCGACGCCGCGCGACGTCGTCGACGATGACGAAGCGCCAGGGCTGGCTGAGTCCGACCGAGGGCGAGAGACAGGCCGTCTCGATCAGGCGATCGATGGCGCCGTCAGGCAACTGATCGGCGCGAAAGCGGCGCACGTCGCGGCGCCACACGAACAGCTCGCGCAAGTGCTGGCGGAAGGCGTCGTCGAATTCGACCATCGCGTCACCCTCCGATCTGGAAAGCTGCGGCAACCAGGAGGATCAAAATCTCGCCGGTCTGCTCGAACGCGCCGAGGATGTCGCCGGTCTGCCCGCCAATCTGGCGGATGGCAAGTCGCGCCAGCATCAAGCCGGCGAGGGAGAGCAGGATCAGGCTCACTAGCGCCTTGCCGGGCCCAAGCGCGAGCGTGAGCGTGAGGATTCCAACAGCGAATGCGATCGCAACGCTGCGGCCCGGCGGTGATCCGGCGCTCGCCGACAAGCCGTCAGGTCGTGCAGGTGCGACCTGCGACATGAAGGCCGGCAAGCCCGCGCGGGCCGCAGTATGCGCAGCGCACAGCGCGAGCGCGACCGCCCACGGATTGGCGATCGCCGCGAGCGCGCTCCAGCGCAGGCCGAACGACAGGATCAGCGCGCAGGCGCCATAGGTGCCGATCCGGCTGTCGCGCATGATCTCGAGCTTGCGCTCGCGCGTGCGGCCGCCGCCGAGCCCGTCGGCCGTGTCGGCAAGGCCGTCCTCGTGCAGCGCGCCGGTGATAAGGGCGGTCGCGGCCAGCGCGAGCAGGGCGGCAAGGTTCGGTGTCAGACCGAACCGGCTCGCGACCTTGTAGACCAGGGCGCCGGCAAGGCCGACCAGCAGTCCCGCCACGGGCAGCGCCCAGGTCGCGCGCGCGACGGCGCCGTCAGCTGCGGGCTTCGACGATGCCACGGGGAGGATCGTCACGAACGATGCCGCGATCCTGAAATCGGCGATGACGTCCTGAAAGAATTCGGCGCGCGGCATCATTTTAATTTCATCGGCAGGCCGGCGACGACGAACTCGGCCTCGTCGGCAACGGCCGCGATGGCCTGGTTCATGAACCCGGCGGCGTCGCGGAAGCTCCGCGCCAGGGCATTGTCGGGGACGATGCCGAGGCCGACTTCGTTGGTCACGAGAACGACGGGGCTTTTCAGCCGGGGCAGGGCACCGGCAAGCTCCTTGATCTCGCGTTCCCAGTCGCGCTCCGTATGCATGAGGTTAGAGAGCCACAGCGTCAGGCAATCGACGAGCCGCGCGCCGCCGCCGTCGCTTGCGACCAGCGCGGGAACGAGATCGAGCGGCACTTCGCGTTCGATCCAGTCTGTTCCGCGGCGCGCGCGATGCCCGGCAATGCGCGCCTCCATTTCGGCATCGAGAGCCTCGGCCGTCGCGACATAGACCGGCTGCCCAGGAAAGGCGCGCGTGCGCATTTCCGCACGCTTGCTCTTGCCCGATCGCGCTCCGCCCGTGATCAAGATGACGGCCATAAAGGTCTCCTGTAGCCCAGCACTAATCACCAAACGCGGCCAAAAACAAAGCCGAAATCCGCCAATCAGGGGCTTGCGCTCCGGCCACCCTTTGCGCAACAGGGGCAGGACAGGAGACGGGTGTGGGTTTTGCGGGTGCGATGGCGGTGGCGATGGCGGTGGATGCCCTGTTGGGCTGGCCGTCGTGGTTGTTCGCGCGGATCGGCCATCCCGTCACCTGGCTGGGCCGGCTGATCTCTGCCATCGACACCGCCTGGAATCGATCGTCTGATCCGCCGGCGTTTCGCCGCGCCGCCGGTCTTGCCGGAACGCTCGCGGTGATCGGGCTCGCCGTTGCGCTCGGCTGGGCGCTTCAGTCCCTGCTTCCCTTGGAGATCCAGGTCGTGCTGGTCGGCGTCCTCGCCTGGCCGCTGGTCGCGCTGCGCTCGTTGCTCGACCACGTTGCTGCCGTCGCAAATCCCATGCGGGCCGGTGACATCGCCGCCGCGCGCGACGCGGTCTCGCGCATCGTCGGCCGCGATCCCCTGACGCTCGACGAGGCCGGCATCGCGCGCGCGGCGATCGAGAGCCTCGCCGAGAATGCGTCCGACGGGATCGTCGCACCCGTGTTCTGGGGCGCGCTGTTCGGTCTTCCCGGCATTTTGGGTTACAAAGCGATCAACACGCTGGACTCCATGATCGGCCATCGCTCCGAACGCCACGAAGCTTTCGGCTGGGCCGCGGCGCGCATCGACGACGTCGCCAATTTCGTTCCGGCGCGGCTGACCGGATTTCTGTTCGTGCTGTTGGCGCCACGGCGATCAGAGGCGCTGTCCTGCATGACGCGGGATGCACGCCGTCACCGTTCGCCCAATGCCGGCTGGCCGGAAGCAGCGATGGCGGGTGCGCTTGGTGTGCGGCTCAGCGGTCCGCGGATCTATCACGGCAGCACCACGAACGAGCCATGGCTGAATGAAGGTGCGCGCGATCCGCTTGCCGCCGACATCGATCGGGGATTGACGGTCTACCGCCGCGCCATGCTGCTGCTCGCCGGCCTCCTTGCGATCCTGGCCTTCGCGTGAAAGAACAGCGCATGCGCGAGCACGGTGGAAATCTCGATCAGGCCCAGCAGCGGTTCGGCGGTCGCGCGGAGGACTGGATCGATCTGTCGACCGGGATCAACCGCCTGCCTTATCCCGTGGGCGAGGTGAGCTCGCGCGCGTGGAGCGCGTTGCCCTCGCGCGGCGAAATCGAGGCGCTGCATCAGGCGGCGCGGCACGCTTACCGCACGAGCGCGGCGGTTGTCGCGCTCGGCGGCGCACAGGCCGCGATTCAACTGCTGCCGCAACTCGCGCCGCCCGGCCGCGCGCGCATCCTCGCGCCGACCTACAACGAATATGCCGGGGTCCTCTCGGCTGCGGGCTGGGAGGTCCAGGAGGTCGGGGAGCTCGACGCACTGGCGGGCGCGGACCTCGCCATTGTCGTCAATCCCAACAATCCCGACGGCCGATGCCACACACCAAGGGATTTGCTGTCACTGCTGCCGCGCGTCGGCCGTCTCGTCGTCGACGAGAGTTTTGCCGATGTGGCACCGCAGCTTTCGCTTGCATCCGAGGACCGGCCGGGGCTGCTGATTTTGCGCTCCTTTGGAAAGTTTTACGGCCTTGCCGGCCTGCGGCTCGGCTTCGCGCTCGGCAATTCCTCCGACATCGCCAGGCTCGCATCGATGTCGGGGCCTTGGCCGGTCTCGGGACCGGCGATCGCGATCGGTTGCCGCGCTCTGCATGACGATGCCTGGGCCGAGGCCACGTCCGCGCGGCTGGCGCGAGACTGCGTTCGCCTCGACGGCATGGTGCGGTCGCAAGCCTGGACGCTCGTTGGCGGCACGCAGCTGTTTCGTCTCTACGAGACGCCTGACGCGCTTGCCGCGCAGGAGAAGCTGGCGCGTCGCCATATCTGGTCTCGCGTGTTCGCGCGGGAGCCGACATGGCTGCGCCTCGGGCTTCCGGGCGGCGACTCCGAATGGACGCGCCTTGCCGAGGCTCTAGCGCGCTAGCGCGAGCAGGCCGTCGACGTCGAGATGTTGCTCGATGTGATCGGCGAGCGCATCGAGCGCGCTCTCGACCCTGGCGTGATAGGGCTCGGCGCCGGCGGGAATGTCGAGCTTCGCCAAAAACGCCTTGCGGAAATCATCCGACGTGAACAGGCCGTGCAGATAGCTGCCTTGCACGCGTCCGTCGCGCGAGATCGCGCCTTCTGGTTCCCCGTTCAGCCTTGCGAATGGCCGCGCGCGATCCGGCCCATCAGTGCGGCCGATGTGGATTTCATAAGCCTCGATCGGCTGGTCCGTCGCGGCATGCACGGCCGCGACAAGCGTCAATGTCTTCTGCGGGCTCATCACCGTCTCGACATCCAGAAGTCCGAGACCCGGTGTATCGCCGGCGGGGCCCTCGATCCCCTCGGGATCAGCGACGCTACGTCCGAGCATCTGATAGCCGCCGCAGAGGCCGAGCACATGGCCGCCTCTGCGGTAGTGCGCCAGGAGATCGATGTCCCAGCCCTGCGCGCGCAGAAAGGCGAGGTCGCCGCGCGTAGATTTCGAACCGGGAATGATGACGAGCCTGACGTCGCCGGGAATTGCCTCGCCCGGCCGCACCATCACGAGATCGACGCCAGGCTCGAGCTTGAGCGGATCGAGATCGTCGAAATTGGCGATCCGCGACAGCGCGAGACAGGCGATCTTGCATTGGCCCGGCTTGCGCGCATCGCTCAGGCCCAGCGCATCCTCAGCCGGCAGCTCGCCGGCGCGCGCGAACCAGGGCAGCACGCCAAAGCCGCGCCATGCGGTCTTTTCTTCAATCAGCTTATAGCCGTCGTCGAACAGCGTGGGATCGCCGCGGAACTTGTTGATGACAAAACCCTGGATCATCGCGGCATCATCCGGGTCGATCACCGCCTTGATGCCGACGAGTTGCGCGATGACACCGCCGCGGTCGATATCGCCGACCAGCACGACCGGCACGCCAGCCTTGCGCGCAAAACCCATATTGGCGATGTCGGCCTTGCGCAGGTTCACCTCGGCCGGGCTGCCGGCGCCTTCCACCAGCACGAGATCGGCGCGCGCCTTCAGCCGCTCGAAGCTCTCCAGCACGGCGCCCATCAATGACGGCTTCATCGCCGCATATTCACGCGCACGCGCGGTCGCGATGCGTTTTCCCTGCACGATCACCTGCGCGCCGACATCGGTCTCGGGCTTGAGCAGCACCGGGTTCATGTCGGTGTGCGGCTCGACGCCGGCGGCGAGCGCCTGGAGCGCCTGGGCGCGGCCGATCTCGCCGCCGTCGACGGTGACGGCAGCATTGTTCGACATGTTCTGCGGCTTGAACGGGAGCACGCGCAGGCCGCGTCGAACAAACGCGCGCGCGAGACCGGCGACGATGAGCGACTTGCCCACGTCCGAGCCGGCCCCCTGGATCATCAATGCGCGCGCCATCGCGAGTTTCTTAGAACTCGACGCCGGCTTGCGCCTTGATGCCGGAGCGGAAGGGATGCTTGATCAGCGTCATCTCGGTGACGAGATCGGCGATCTCGATCAGCTCGTCCTTGGCGTTGCGCCCGGTGAGCACGACATGCGTCATCGGTGGCTTCGAGGTCACCAGGAAATCGACAACTTCGGCGATGTCGAGATAATCGTAGCGCAGCGCGATGTTGATCTCGTCGAGCACGACCATGCGGAGATTCTGGTCGAGGATCAGCTCCTTGGCCTTCTCCCAGCCGGCACGCGCAGCGGCGATGTCGCGGGCGCGGTCCTGCGTCTCCCAGGTAAAGCCTTCGCCCATGGCGTGGAACTGGCAGAGGTCGCCGAAATGGCCGGTGAGCATGCGGCGCTCGCCGGTGTCCCAGGCGCCCTTGATGAACTGCACGACCGCGCAGGGGAAGCCATGGGCGACGCAGCGGACGATCATGCCGAAGGCCGAGGACGACTTGCCCTTGCCGGCGCCGGTGTGGACGATGATGAGGCCCTTTTCGGCGCTCTTGGTCGCCATGATCTTGTCGCGGGCGACCTTCTTCTTCGCCATTTTCGAGGCGTGACGGGCGTCGGTTTCGTCGGCCGTCTGGGTATCCGGTTCTGACGTCATCGGACGGGGTCCTTCGGCTTGACAAGAGGCGGTCGGGGGCAAATGGTGGCCCGGCGTTGGTTCCTGTCCTACGACAGGCGAAGAGGGAATGCGATAGGGGCCGAATCGGCAAGATTTGGTTCCAAAATGCAGCCGCCCCCGCGACCGTGACCGGAGAGATGCCCGAAGCCACTGATCCCCTGGGGATCGGGAAGGCGGGGATCGAAGGGGAAACCCTGCTCCGCAAGCCGGGAGACCTGCCAGCGCGGACGATTTTGGACCGGCGGACGGGGTGTTCCGCGACGGGGAAACGGGCCTTCGCAAGAACGGTTCGTGGGCCTCATCGCTTCCCGCTGTTTATTCTGGAAGAAGCGATGACCGTCACACTTCATGTCTGCATCACCTGCCGCGCCGGCCAGACGCTTGGCGAGGGCGAGACGACGCCGGGTAAGCGCCTCCATGGTGCGATCCTCGAGGCCGGCGTGCCCGACGGCGTCAGCGTGGTTCCCGTCGAATGCCTGTCTGCGTGCAACCAGGGTTGCTCGGTCGCGCTCAGCGCGCCCGGCCGCTGGTCCTATGTTTATGGCCGTCTGTCGGATGCGAATGCGAGCGACGTGGTCGCGGGCGCCGCGGCCTATGCGGCCGCGCCCGACGGCCTCGTGCCCTGGCGCAGCCGCCCGGAGATCTTCCGCAAGCAATCGCTTGCCCGCATTCCCCCCATTCCCACCTTGGCCGTCGTGCCGGAGGCCGCCGAATGAATTCGCTCGCAAAAGTCCCGGTCACGGTCGTCACGGGCTTTCTCGGCTCCGGCAAGACCACGCTGATCCAGCATCTGCTTGCCAATGCCAACGGCAAGAAGCTCGCGGTGCTCGTCAACGAGTTCGGCAGCGAGGGCGTCGATGGCGAGATTCTGAAATCCTGCGCCGATGCGAATTGCCCGGAAGAGAACATCATCGAGCTCGCCAATGGCTGTATCTGCTGCACCGTCGCCGACGATTTCATTCCAACCATGGAGAAGCTGCTGTCGCGACCGGTGCGCCCCGATCATATCCTGATCGAGACCTCGGGTCTGGCGCTGCCCAAGCCGTTGCTGAAGGCGTTCGACTGGCCGGAGATCCGTTCGCGCATCACGGTCGACGGCGTGATCGCGCTCGCCGACGCCGAAGCTGTCGCCGCCGGCCGTTTCGCGCCCGATCCTGACGCCGTCGAGGCGCAGCGTGCGGCGGACGAGAATCTCGACCATGAGACGCCGCTGTCGGAAGTGTTCGAGGACCAGATCGCCTGCGCCGACATCGTGCTGCTGACCAAGGCGGATCTTGCGGGCGCGGCAGGGCTCGAAGCCGCCAAAGCGGCGATCACCGCCGAGATGCCGCGCCGCGTGCCGATGCTGGCGATCACCGACGGCGCGATCGACGCGCGCCTCATCCTCGGCCTCGGTGCTGCCGCCGAGAACGATCTCGCCGCGCGTCCCTCGCATCACGACGGCGAGGAGGATCATGAGCACGACGATTTTGCGTCGGTCGTGATCGATCTTCCCGAGGTCACCGATATCGACGCGCTGGTTGCATCCGTTCAGCGGCTGGCGCGCGAGCAGAATGTGCTGCGCGTCAAGGGTTACATCGCGATGGAAGGCAAGCCGATGCGCCTCTTGCTGCAAGCGGTCGGCGAGCGCGTGCGCCACCAGTTCGACAAGCCCTGGGGTGCGGGTGCGAGGCAGTCAAAGCTCGTCGTGATCGGCGAGCACGGCGATATCGACGAGGCCGCAATCAAGGCGGGACTTGGTCTTTCAGGATCTGGTATCTGATGCACGTCGTCTTCCGCGAGAGCCGCGGTCTCGAGGAGACCGCGATACCAAGGGACATCGGCCAGGACCCGGCCGATCTCGTGGTGCTCTCGTATTCGGATTCCGATCTAGCGGCGTTCGCGGCCGGTTGGCGCCGTGGTCGCGACAGCCTGCCGTCGCTACGCCTCGTCAATCTCGCCGAACTGCGTCATCCGCTCTCGGTCGACACCTATATCGAGCGCACGCTTGCGCAGGCGCGCGGCATCCTCGTGCGTCTGATCGGCGGGGAATCCTATTGGTCATATGGGCTCGCGGCCCTGCAGCAATTGGCGAAGCAGCGCGGCATCGTGCTGGCCGTGCTGCCGGCCGACGGCCGCGATGACACGCGGCTGGATGCCTATTCGACCCTGCCGGTCTCGACATTGCGGCGGCTCAAGGTGCTCTGCGACACCGGTGGCCCTGTCGCGTCGCAAGCCGCAATCGCGCAGCTTGCGTTGGCTTCGGGCCTCTATGCGGGACCTATTATCGGCGAGATGACCGTGCCGGAGATGGGCTTTTACGATCCGGCGCGCGGTGTCATGGCGATGCCGCAGGCCCGCGAAGGGAAGCCGCACGCACTGGTGATCTTCTATCGCTCCTATCTCACCGCCGCGGACACTGGCCCGGTCGATGCCCTGATCGCGGCGCTGCGCGGGAAGGGGTTCGACGCGCTTGGTGTGTTCGTCACCTCGCTGAAGGCCCCGGGCGTTGCGGATTGGTTGCGCACGTATCTCGCGCAAAATCCTCCGGCCGCGATCGTCAATGCGACGGCGTTCTCGGCGATGGGCGACGACGGCACGATGCCGTTCGATGCCGCATCCTGCCCGGTGTTCCAGGTCGCGCTCTCCACGGCACGGCGCGAGGACTGGGCGAGCTCGCTCCGCGGCCTGTCGCCCGGCGACCTCGCGATGCATGTGGTGCTGCCCGAGGTCGATGGCCGCCTGTTTGCGGGCGTGGTGAGCTTCAAATCGGCCGCGATGCGCGATCCCGATTTGCAATTTTCGCATCTGGCACACAGGCCCGACGAGGAGCGCGTGAAGGCCGTGGCCGCGCGCGTTGCGGCCTGGCAGCGCCTTGCGGAGAAGCCGGCCGCCGAAAAGCGGATGGCACTCGTGCTCTCGAACTATCCGGGCCGCCCGCATCAGATCGCGCATGCGGTGGGGCTCGATGCGTTGGCCTCGGTCGAGGCTTTGGCGTCCGACCTCGCGGAGACCGGCTTCGATGTCGATCCGGTCCATGCGCTCGGTGAGACGCTGCTCAAGCAGACCTTGAGCTGGAGCGTTGCCGATTACCGCGCTGCGCTCTCGTGCCTTCCGCAAGTCGTGCAGGATGATCTCGCGCAAGCCTGGGGCGCGCCGGAGACCGATCCGGGTTGCGGCGACGGCGCGTTCCATTTCGCCGCGATTCCATGCGGCCGGTCGATCATCGCGGTTCAGCCGGAGCGCGGCGATGCGACCAGGCGCGATGCCGAGTATCACGATCTCGCCCGTACGCCGCGCCATGCCTATGTCGCGTTCTATCTCTGGCTCCGAGCGCAGGGCTGTGATGCCGTCGTGCACATGGGCGCGCACGGCACGCTCGAATGGCTGCCCGGAAAATCCGTGGCGCTGTCGCAGGCGTGCTGGCCGGAAGCCCTGATTGGCGATTTGCCCGTCATCTATCCCTTCATCGTCAACGATCCCGGCGAAGCCGCGCAGGCCAAGCGGCGCCTGGGTGGCGTCACGATCGGCCATCTGCCGCCGCAGCTCGCCGCATCGGCGGTGCCGGACGGGCTGCGCAGGCTCGAACAGCTCCTCGACGAGTACTCGACGGCCGATGGCCTCGATCCCGCCCGCCGCCAGCGTCTGATCGCCGCGATCCGCGACGAGGCACGCGCGGCTGGCCTCGAAGACGATCTTGGCCTCGATGCAGCGGCCGCACCGGCCGAAGCGATCCCGCGGATCGACCGCTTCGTCTGCGATCTCAAGGAAAGCCAGTTCGGCGACGGCCTGCACGTGTTCGGCCGCGGCGCCTGCGGTGAAGCGGAACGCGACGCGTTGCGGGCCGCGCTTGCAGGACGGCGCGTCGCGCCGGGGCCGTCAGGCTCACCGTATCGCGGCCGTCAGGACGTGCTGCCGACCGGGCGCAATCTCTTTGCCGTCGATCCGCGCGCGGTGCCGACGCCGTCCGCGCATGCGCAAGGCATCAAGCTCGCGGAAGAATTACTCCGTCGTCATCTGCAGGATCATGGCGACTGGCCGAAGGGCCTTGTCGTCGATCTCTGGGGCTCGGCGACGATGCGCACCGCGGGCGAGGAGTTTGCCATGGCGCTGCATCTGGCCGGCCTCGCACCGCGCTGGGATCATGCTTCCGGCCGTGTGACCGGCTACGACATCATCGCGCCTGCCGAGCTTGGCCGGCCCCGCATCGACGTCACGCTGCGCGTCTCGGGCCTGTTTCGCGACGTCTTCTCAGGCCTCGCGCAATTGTTCGAGGCGGCAGCCGAGGCGCTGTCGGCCCGCGAGGACGAGGGCGACGAAAATCCATATCGCCATCGCACATCGCGCGTGTTCGCCCCGCGTCCCGGACAATACGGCGTCGGCCTCTCGGCAATCCCGGACGACTTCACGCCCGAGACGCGCCACGCCGCCGGCGAAGCCTGGCTGTCGGCATCGTCATGGGCGTTCTCGGCGGACGGCGAGATCAGGCTCGATCGTGCCGGCATCGAGAAGCGGCTCGCATCCGCCGATGCTTTTGTTCACGTGCAGGATTTGCCGGAAACCGATCTTCTGCTCGCGGCCGACTATGCCGCGCATGAGGCCGGCATTGCGGCGGCCGCAGCCCATCTCGGCGCGACAGGGCCATCGCTCTATCATCTCGACGCGACGCGCCCCGAGCAGCCGCACGCGCGTACGCTGACCGAGGAAATCTCCCGTGTCGTCCGCGCGCGCGCGGCCAACCCGGCCTGGATCGCGGGCATGATGCGCCACGGTTTTCGCGGGGCGGCCGAGATCACCGCAACGATCGAGCACATGGCCGCCTTCGCGCATCTGGCCGGCGCCGTGCCGCCGCATCTGTTCGACCTCTATTACGATGCGACGCTCGGCCATGACGACGTCCGCGCCTTCATGGCTCGCGAAAATCCGGCGGCACTCGCTGCGATGGAGACGTGTTTCGCGCGCCTGCATGAAGCCTCGCTCTGGCGGACGCGCCGCAATTCGATTGCGGCTGCGCTGCGGGAGGCGTCATGAGCGCTTCCGTGGTCAAGGGCTGGTGTCCCGGCGCGCTGCGCCCGATGCAATCGGGCGACGGGCTCGTGGTCCGCGTGCGTCCGTTCGGCGGCCGGCTCGAAGCTGCCCAGATCTCCGGACTGGCCCATCTCGCCGAACGCCATGGCAACGGCCTGATCGACGTGACCAGCCGGGCCAATCTCCAGATCAGAGGCGTCAACGAGACCAGCCACAGGCTGCTGCTCGACGGCCTTGCGCAACTGGCGCTGCTCGACCCGGATGCTGAGACCGAATCCCGTCGCAACATCCTTGTGACGCCGTTCTGGCGTGCGGGGGACGCGACCCAATCGCTCGCCGCCGAGCTCGAGGAGGCGCTCGCTGACAGCAAGCTCGAACTTCCAACCAAGTTCGGCTTCGCCATCGATGACGGCACTTCACGCGTGCTTGCGGGCGATTCCGCCGACGTGCGGATCGAGCGCGATCGTTCCGGCGGCCTGCTGGTGCGGGCTGATGGCGACAAACTTGGCCGCTCCGTCGCGCGTGGCGAGGCCGTGACCACCGCGCTCGCATTCGCCGACTGGTTCGTGACCTCAGGCGGCGCCAGAGGGGGGCGAGGGCGGATGGCGGCGCATCTTTCAGCCGGTGCAATCTTGCCGGCGGCATTGCGCGGCGAGGCCGAGCCGGCGCCGATCATGGCCACGGCGCGTCCCGGCCTCTATGCGCAAGGTGCGATGGTCGGGGTCGCCTTCGGGCAGATGGCGCATGCGACGCTCAACCAGTTCGCCGGTTGCGGACATGCGCTGCGCATGACGCCATGGCGGATGGTTTTGAGCGAAGGCAAGCGCGCCATGCCGAACGTGACCGGTCTTATCACCGAGGCCTACGATCCCGCACTGCGCGTCATCGCCTGCAGCGGCGCGCCACGCTGTCGCGAGGCGCATGCCGATACGCGTGGCCTTGCCGCGGCCCTGGCCCCGAACATCGGCGCGGCCGCACGGCTCCACGTCTCCGGCTGTGCCAAGGGCTGCGCCCATTCCGGTCCCGCCGCCATCACTCTGGTCGCGACCGGCGCCGGCTTCGACCTCGTGCGCGCCGGGTCGACACGCGATGAGCCCATCCTGCGTGGGCTGAACCGCGACGACATTGTCCGAGATCCCTCTATCCTGATGGGAGGGCACTGATGCCGCACTCGTACGAGACCGACGGCGCCGCGATCTACCGGCAATCCTTTGCGACCATCCGGGCTGAAGCCGATCTTGCGCGCTTCACGCCGGACGAGGAGCAGGTGGTGGTGCGGATGATCCATGCCGCCGGCATGGTCGGCCTCGAAGCGCATATCCGCTTCACATCAGGCATGGTGGTCGCGGCGCGCGCGGCCTTGCAGAAGGGCGCACCGATCCTGTGCGACGCGCGCATGGTCTCCGAAGGAATTACGCGCGCGCGGCTTCCCGCGGCCAACGCCGTCATCTGCACGCTGGGCGACGAGACCGTTCCCGCGCTCGCGCAGTCCATGCGCAACACTCGTTCGGCTGCTGCCCTGGAGCTATGGCGCCCACATCTCGACGGCGCGATCGTAGCGATCGGCAACGCGCCGACCGCGCTGTTTCACCTCCTCAACATGCTGGAGGACCGGGACTGCCCGCGGCCTGCGGCGATCATCGGCTGTCCCGTCGGCTTTGTCGGCGCGGCCGAATCCAAGGCTGCGCTGATGGCCGATCCGAAGGTCGCCGCGTTGACGGTCGAGGGCCGCCTCGGCGGTTCCGCGATCACGGTCGCCGCCGTGAACGCGCTGGCGAGCCGGAGCGAATAGCGATGGGACGCATCACCTGCTGCGGTCTCGGCCCCGGCGATCCCGATATGATGAGCGTGCGCGCCGATCGCACGGTGCGCGGCGCCAGGCATGTCGCCTATTTTCGCAAGAAGGGTCGGCCCGGCCAGGCGCGCCGCATCGTCGAGGGCATGTTGGCTACCGACGTCACCGAATATCCCATGGAATATCCTGTTACGACCGAAATCGCCTTCGACACGCCTGAATATGTCCAGCTGCTTGCCGGCTTCTACGACGAATGGTCGGAACGTCTGGCGCGGCTGGCGCGCGCAGTCGACGTGGTCGTGCTCTGCGAGGGCGATCCCTACTTTTACGGCTCTTTCATGCATCTGCACACCCGCCTGCAGGGCCGCGTCGAGATCGAGGTGATCGCCGGCATTCCCGGCATGGTCGGCTGCTGGAATGGCGTGGGACAGCCGATCGCGCTCGGTGATGACGTGACGACGGTGCTCATGGGCACGCTCGCCGAAGCAGAGCTCGAACGCCGCATGCGCGATTCCGATGCGCTCGTGATCATGAAGACCGGGCGCAATCTCGCAAAGGTGCGCCGCGCGCTCGCGTCCGCCGGACGGCTGGACGACGCCTGGCTGGTCGAACGCGGCACCATGCCGGGCGAGCGCGTGGTGCGGCTCGCCGAGATCGACGCCGCCGACTGCCCCTATTTCGCGATCGTGCTCGTGCACGGCAAGGGCCGGCATCCGGACGCCGCCGAATGACGGGCATGCTGACCATCGCGGGGCTCGGACCGGGCAGCGACGCGCTGGTGACGCCCGAAGTCTCTGCCGCGCTTGCCGCCGCGACCGACATTCTGGGCTACGCGCCCTATGTCGCGCGCGTGCCGCCGCGACCGGGACTCAAGCTGCATCCCTCCGACAATCGCGAAGAATTACAGCGCGCGAGCGAGGCCTTGCGGCTGGCGGCCGAAGGCGGGCAAGTCGTCATCGTGTCCTCCGGCGACCCCGGCGTCTTCGCGATGGCCTCCGCCGTGTTCGAGGCGCTCGAACAGGCGCCGCAATGGCAGGAGCTGCCGATCCGCGTGCTGCCCGGCATCACTGCGATGCTTGCGGCTGCCGCGCGCGCCGGCGCGCCGCTCGGCCATGATTTCTGTGCGATCAATCTCTCCGACAACCTCAAGCCGTGGGCGGTGATCGAGAAGCGCCTGCGGCTCGCCGCGGAAGCCGACTTTGCCATTGCCATGTATAATCCGCGCTCGGCGAGCCGGCCGGAGGGGTTTGGCCGCGCGCTCGCGGTGCTGAACGAGGCCGGCTGCGGCGACCGCCTCGTGATCTTCGCGCGCGCGATCAGCGCCGCCGATGAAAAGATCGAGACCGTCAGGGTGAACGAAGCCCGGCCGGAGATGGCCGACATGCGCACGCTGGTGATCGTCGGCAACTCGCAGACACGCCGCGTCGGCCGTTGGGTCTATGCGCCGAGGCAGGTCCGATGACCCAGCCACTGCATGATCGCGGCCACGCTCTCGACCCGCAATCGTTCCGGCAGCTTCGGTCGCGAGATCATGGTCACGGGCACGCCGAGCACCCGCGCAGCGTCGATCTTGGCGCGCGCGCCGTCGCCGCCCGAATTGCGGGCGACGATCCGGGTGATGCCTCGCGCGCGCAGCATCTCCAGCTCGCCCTCGAGCGTGAACGGCCCACGCGACACGATGACATCCGCGGCGAAGGG
Source organism: Bradyrhizobium sp. MI1.10 (assembly GCF_055811035.1). Taxonomy (NCBI): domain Bacteria; kingdom Pseudomonadati; phylum Pseudomonadota; class Alphaproteobacteria; order Hyphomicrobiales; family Nitrobacteraceae; genus Bradyrhizobium; species Bradyrhizobium sp. MI1.10. The sequence continues at coordinate 100,140 of NZ_JBVVPN010000005.1, read as the reverse complement.
CAGGTGCGCTTCGGGCGGATCGACGAATCTCAGCGTGTAGGCGTGCTGCGGCTTGGACGCGAACGGGGCGATGTGCTGGCGGCCGATGGCGAGGAACACATTTGCCGGCGCCTCGGGCAGTGCGGCGACCGCGGCGTCGACATCAGGTATGTCGATCCAGTCGTCGCCGGGCGCTTTGGTCCAGGGCGCGCGCTCCAGAGCGATCAGCGGCGTGCCGGTTTCCGCGCATGCCGCGACCGCATTGCGGCTCATCTCGGCAGCAAAGGGATGCGTCGCGTCGATCACATGCGTGATGTGCTCGCTGCGGATGTAATCGACAAGACCGCTCACGCCGCCAAAACCGCCAATACGCGTCGGCAACGGCTGAGCGGCGGGTGCGCGGGTGCGGCCGCCATAGGAATACACGGCAGCGATGCCGGCGCGCGCGATCTCCGCCGCGAGCAGGCTCGCGTCGGCCGTTCCGCCCAGAATGAGGGCGCGTGTCATGGCTGATCCCTGGCTGACCATCATCGGCATCGGCGAAGATGGCCTTGCCGGGCTGTCCGAGGCAAGCCGAAAGGCGCTCGATGATGCCGAAACTGTCTTTGGCGGTGAACGGCATCTTGCAATGGCCGGTGTAACCGGGTGCGGCCGTCCATGGCCGGTGCCATTCGATGCAGATGTCGTGCTGAGCTGCCGCGGCCGTCCGACTGCGGTGCTCGCCTCCGGCGATCCGTTCTGGTTTGGCGCCGGCGCGAGCCTTGCCGAGAAGCTCCATGGCGACGAATGGATCGCGCATCCGGCTCCCTCGACATTCTCGCTCGCCGCCGCGCGACTAGGCTGGCGCCTTGAAGCGATTGCCTGTCTTGGTCTCCATGCCGCGCCATTCGAGCGCCTCGTGCCACATCTGGCGCACGGTGCACGCATCATTTGCCTCGTGCGCGACGCGAAGGCGGCCGGCGATCTCGCGAAATGGCTGACGGCGCGCGGATGGGGTGCCTCGGCATTCTGGACGCTCACCGCGCTTGGCGGGCCGCGCGAAAGTATCAACGCGCATCGCGCCGATGGCTTCGCAGGCGATCTTGCCGGAGGTCTGGTCACGGTGGCGGTGGAGGCGAAAGGTGCGCAGGGCCTGCCCCGCAGCTCGGGACTATCGGACGAACTCTTCGTCCATGACGGTCAGATCACCAAGCGTCCGGTCCGTGCGCTCGCGCTCTCGGCGCTGGCGCCGCGTCCCGGTGAACGGCTGTGGGACATTGGCGCGGGCTCGGGTTCGATCTCGGTCGAGTGGGCGCTGAGCGGCGGGACGGCGAACGCCGTCGAGGCGCACGAGGATCGCGCCGCGAACATTCGCAACAACGCAGCGGCGTTCGGGTTGGCGCATCGGATCACAGTCATCGCGGGAAAGGCGCCTGAAGCCCTTGCTGCGCTGGACGGGCCTGACGCCGTGTTTATCGGCGGCGGGCTCGACATCGCGATGTTCGAAGCCGTCTGGTCGCGGCTCGCATCCGGAACGCGATTGGTTGCCCATGCAGTGACGCTGGAGACGGAAGCGCTGCTGGGTGAGCTGCACCAGCGCCACGGCGGCGACTTGATCCGGGTCGAGCTTGCGCATGCCACTCCGCTCGGCCGCTACCGGTCCTGGGAGGCGGTGCGGCCCGTGGTGCAATGGAGTGCGGTCCGATGAAGGTCGCCGGGCTCGGATTCAAAAAGGATGTCACGCTGGCCTCGCTGCATGAGGCGCTTCTGGCGGCCGGCGGTCCCGAAGGCCTCGCAGCATTGGCAACGGTTAGCGACAGGGCCGACGCGGAGGTGTTGAAGCAGCTCGCGCGCGAATGCGGCGTGCCGATCAAGGCGGTCGCCGCCGAAATGCTGGCCGGCATCGACACGCCGACCCAATCAAAACTCGTTGCCGAAAAATTCGGGACGGGATCGGTCGCCGAAGCGGCGGCTCTCGCGGTGGCTGGACCTCGCGCGCGATTGATTGCGACGCGGGTGGTCTCGCAGGATCGCACCGCGACCGCGGCGATCGCGGAGGGAGACGGCGCATGACGGTGCATTTCATCGGGGCGGGGCCGGGCGCCCCTGACTTGCTGACATTGCGCGGCCGCGACCTGATCGCCGTCTGTCCGGTTTGCCTCTATGCCGGCTCGCTGGTGCCCGAAGGCGTGCTGGCGCATTGCCCGCCCGGTGCGCGGATCGTCAACACCGCGCCGCTGTCGCTCGAGGAGATCGTCGCGGAGATCGCCGCCGCACATGCTGATGGCAAGGACGTTGCGCGGCTGCATTCCGGTGATCTCTCGATCTGGTCGGCGATGGGTGAGCAGCTTCGCCGCCTGCGCACGCTCGACATTCCCTACACGGTGACGCCTGGTGTTCCCTCCTTCTCGGCCGCCGCGGCTGCGCTGGAGGCCGAGCTGACGCTGCCCGGCCTTGCCCAGACGGTGATTTTGACGCGCACGCCGGGCCGCGCCAGCGCGATGCCGGAAGGCGAGAACCTCGCCGCCTTCGCCGCCACCGGCGCGGTGCTCGCCATCCATCTGTCGATCCATCTGCTCGACAAGGTCGTCGCCGAGCTGGCGCCGCATTACGGCGCGGATTGCCCGGTCGCGATTGTCTGGCGTGCGAGCTGGCCCGACCAGCGCATCGTCCGCGCCACGCTCGCAACACTCGACGCTGCTGTCGGCAGCGAGATGGAGCGCACCGCATTGATCCTGGTGGGCAAGACGCTGGGCTCGGCGGATTTCTCCGAGAGCCGTCTCTATGCCGCCGATTACGACCGCCGCTACCGGCCGGTCGGCGCCGAGCCGCGCTTTCCGGAGGTGTCGTGATGGCAGCAGGGCTCGTCATCTCCGCCCCGGCCTCCGGCGTCGGCAAGACGACGCTGACGCTGGCGCTCGCCCGCGCCTGGCGCAACAGCGGATTGCGGGTGCAGTGCTTCAAGAGCGGCCCCGATTACATCGATCCCGCGTTTCATGCAGCCGCTACGGGACGCGCCTCGGTCAACGTCGACAGCTGGGCGATGGATCGCGGGACAATCTCGCATCTCGTCAGCCGCGGCATTGACGCCGATGTCGTGCTGGCCGAAGGCTCGATGGGTCTGTTCGACGGCGTCGCCGCGCGCGGCGTCTGCGGCACCGGAGCGACCGCCGACATTGCAGAGATGCTGGACTGGCCGGTGCTGCTGGTGATCGATCCCTCGGGACAGGCACAGACGGCGGCGGCGATCGCCGCAGGCCTTCGCGATTACCGCGCGGGTGTTCGCCTCGCAGGCGTCGTGCTCAATCGCGTTGCGAGTCCACGCCACGAAGCCCTCGTGCGCCGTGCGCTGCTGGATGTCGGCATCGCCGTGTTCGGTGCGCTGCCGCGACACGCCGAGATCAGCCTGCCGAAGCGGCATCTCGGGCTGGTGCAGGCCGAGGAGCAGGCGGAAATCGGCAAGCTGATCGACGAGGCCGCGCGCTTTGTCGCCGAGCATGTCGATCTCGACGCAGTGCTGCGTTCGGCCGCCACCTGGTCCCCGCAACCTGCCGCGAGCGGCGTCAACGTGACGCCGCCCGGCCAGCGCATTGCGCTCGCCCGTGACGCCGCGTTCTCCTTCGTCTATCCGCATATGCTGGAAGCGTGGCGAGCGGCGGGCGCGGAGATCTCGACATTCTCGCCGCTGGCTGACGAAGGCCCCGATCCGGGCGCCGACGTGTGTTGGCTGCCGGGCGGCTATCCCGAGCTGCAGGCCGGCAAGATCGCGGCCAATGGGCGCTTCCGCAGCGGATTGCGCGCCTTCGCCGAGACACGCCCGGTGCACGGCGAATGCGGAGGCTATATGGTGCTGGGCAGCGCTTTGACCGACGCCGAGGGCATCCGCCACGAGATGACGGGCCTGCTCGGCCTGGAGACAAGCTTTGCCAAACGCCGCATGCATCTGGGCTATCGTCTGGCCGAGCTCGCCGCGCCGATGCCAGGTCATCAGGCCGGTGCGCGCCTGCGCGGCCATGAATTCCATTATTCGACCATCCTCGCGCAGCCCGACACGCCGCTCGCGGTCGTGCACGACGCGACAGGCGCGGTCATCGCCGAGACCGGCTCGCGGCGGGGACAAGCCACCGGCACGTTCTTCCATCTGATCGCGGAGGACCGGTGAGCGGTTTTGTGTCCTTCGTCTCCGCCGGCCCCGGCGATCCCGAGCTGCTCACGCTCAAGGGTGCCGCGCGGCTGCGCGAGGCCGACGTCGTGCTCTATGATGATCTTGCTTCGGGCGAGATCCTCGATCTGGCCCGGCCCGGCGCCAATCTCGTCGCGGTGGGAAAGCGGGCGGGACGGGCCTCGACCAAGCAGCACCATGTCAACCGCTTGCTGGTCGACTATGCCGCATCAGGCGCGCGCGTGGTGCGATTGAAGTCGGGCGATGCCGGCATCTTTGGCCGGCTCGAGGAGGAGCTCGAGACGCTGCGCGAAGCCGGCATCGGCTACGAGATCATTCCCGGCGTCACCTCGGCCTGTGTCGCCGCCGCGCAAGCCGGCATTCCGCTGACCCGGCGTCACACCTCCCGCCGCGTGCAGTTCGTGACCGGGGCGGACGTCACCGGCGAGCTGCCGCCAGATCTCAATTGGGTGGCGCTGGCCGATCCGGAGGCGACGACCGTGGTCTATATGGGCCGGCGGACGTTCCCGGCGCTTGTCGTCAAATTGATCGAGCACGGCCTCTCCCCAACCACTCCGGCGGTGTTTGCCGAATCGCTCGGCCGTCCCGATGAGCGGTTGGTCCGCACCACCATTTCGGAACTTGCCGAGCAACTTGCGCGGGGCGGGGCGGCCTCGACGGCGGCCGTGATCCTGTTCGGCGCGCTGGCGGGGGATTATCCGTCATGACCGCCTCGTCCGCCCTTCGCCCCTTGACGCCCGGCCGGCGAAAGGGGCACACAGGAGAGGCATGGTGCTCGACGCGGCGCAAAGCGCCGGAGCATAATCGGGAATGGGGATGGGCGGACCCAGTTGCGGCGCTCAAAACCCCAGCCGCCCCCGCGACTGTAAGCGGTGAGGGACTTCGATCAGCCACTGGGCCGCAAGGCCCGGGAAGGCCGGAGACTCCCAGTGAACCGCGAGCCAGGAGACCGGCCGTGCACGTTTTGAGGCCAAGGCCGTCGGGTGTGACGGCAAGAAGGATCTGAGCCATGCATATCGAACCCGGACTAGTCTCGGACGCCAAGCTCGTGCTGAGTTACGCAACCGGCATCGCCGTCGGCGGTGTTGCCTTGAAGCTCGCGGTCGAGACCGTGCGCGAGCAGGGCATCACGTCGTTCGCGGCGCGGACGCTCGCCACCACGGGACTCGTGTTTATCTTCTTCGAGATCCTGCCGCACTTCCCCGTCGGCGTCTCCGAGGTGCACTTCATCCTCGGCTCGACCTTGTTCCTGCTGTTTGGCGCTGCGCCTGCGGCCTTCGGCCTCGCGTTCGGCCTGCTGTTCCAGGGCATCTTCTTCGAGCCGCCCGACCTGCCGCAATATGGCATGAACGTCACCACGCTGCTGGTGCCGCTGTTCGGGATCCAGGCGATCGCCACGCGGATCATTGCGCGCAACACGGCCTATGTCGATCTGAAGTATCGCCAGGCGCTGGCGCTTTCGACGACCTATCAGGCGGGCGTCATCGCCTGGGTGGCGTTCTGGGCGGTCTATGGCGCCGGTTTTGGCGCGACCAACCTCGTCAACATCGCGACCTTCGCGGCGTCCTATGCGCTGGTCATCGTGATCGAGCCGCTCGCCGATCTCGGCGTGCTGGCGCTGGCGAAGTCGTTGCGCGGCGTCACCGCGCCCGGCCTCGTCACCCCGCGTTTGCACAACGCGGCTTAAGTGACAAGCGAACGGGCGGCCGTCATGGCCGCCCTTCGCAGGCACGATGCTCACGCTCTCCCTGATAGGCATCGGTTGCGGCGATCCCGAGCAGCTCACGCGCGCCGCGATTACTGCCATCAACGCGGCTGATCTCGTCCTGATCCCGCGCAAGGGGACGGCCAAGTCCGATCTCGCCGATCTCAGGCGGACGATCTGCGCCGATGTGCTCGCCAGCGACACGACGCGCATTGCCGAGTTCGATCTGCCCGTCCGCGACGCCGCTGAAGCGGACTATCGCAAGGGCGTGGACGATTGGCACGATGCCGTGGCCGCTGCCTGGTCGCAGACGATCGCAGATCATCTCGAAGGCGAGGGCAATGTCGCGCTATTGATCTGGGGCGATCCCTCGCTTTATGATTCCTCGCTGCGCATCGCGCGGCGGCTCGATCCCTTGCCTGACATCAGGGTCGTTCCCGGCATCACCTCGATCCAGGCGCTGTGCGCGGCGCATGCGCTGCCGCTCAACGATATCGGCGAGCCATTTCTGGTCACGACCGGCCGTCGCTTGCGCGATGGCGGCTGGCCGCAAGGTGTCGATACAGTGGTGGTGATGCTCGACGGCGGCACGGCGTTCCAGTCGCTTGATCCGGAAGGCCTGCACATCTGGTGGGGCGCCTATCTCGGCATGGCCGATCAGATCGTCATGTCCGGCGCGCTGGCCGAGATCGGCCCGCGTATCGTCGCGGTGCGGCAAGAGGCGCGCGAACGGCACGGCTGGATCATGGACAGTTACATCCTCAAGCGCAGGCCGTGAGGCAAGCGAGGCAGCATGCTCCCCGAATGGATCACCCAACAATGCCCTGATATTTCGGCAGTCCATCGCGACGCGGCAGTGGCGCGACAGGCGCAACTGACGAAACCGACCGGCGCGCTCGGCCGGCTCGAGCAGCTCGCGATTGAGCTTGCGGGCCTGCAAGCAACCGAGCAACCGCGCGCGGCCCGGGTTCCGATCATCATCTTCGCCGGCGATCACGGCATCGTCGCGCAGGGCGTCTCGGCCTATCCGCAAGAAGTGACCATCGCGATGCTGGCGAATTTCGCCTCCGGCGGTGCCGCGATCTCGGTGCTGGCGCGTGAGCTGGGCTCCAGCCTGGAGGTCGTCGACGCCGGCACGCTGGCGCAGGAGGAGATGGCTGGAATCGTGACCGACAAGCCGCGCAGCGGCACGCGCGATTTCAGCGTCGAAGCTGCGCTCACCTCCACAGAGCTGGCATTCGCCTTCGAATCCGGCCGACGTGCGGTGACGCGCGCGCAGGCCGGGCAGCCCGATCTTCTGATCTTCGGCGAGATGGGCATCGGCAACACCACGACATCGGCGGCGATCGCGGCCGCCTTGCTCGGCGTGAGCGCGGAAGAGATCGCGGGCAGCGGCACCGGCATCGACGCGGCCGGCCGTGTGCACAAGGCGCGGGTGATCGACGCCGCGATCGCACGTCATGGCATTACGGGCGCGTCGCCCGAAAAGATCCTGTGCGCCGTCGGCGGCCTCGAGATTGCGGCCATCTGCGGTGCCATTATCGCGGCTGCACAGGGCCGCATCCCCGTGTTGATCGACGGCTTCATCGTATCGGTCGCGGCACTTGCGGCGGCGCGGCTCAATCCCTCGTGCCTGCCGTTCCTGCTGGCATCGCATCAGTCCGCCGAGCAGGGACATCGGCTGGTGCTTCGCGCGCTGAATGTGCAGCCGCTGATCAGCCTCGATCTCAGGCTCGGCGAAGGATCGGGGGCGGCCATCGCGCTGCCGCTGGTGCGGTCGGCCTGTGCGCTCCACAACGGGATGGCGACCTTTGCGCAGGCCAATGTGCCTGATCGTCCGGCCTGATCAAATCGTCCGCTGATTGACCGAGACGACGCGCCAGCCGGTCGCGAGCCGGTCGATCCGGGTCAGCGACAGCGGATCGATCACAAAGCGCAGGGCCGCTTGTGGCGTCAGATCCAGCGCGATGCACAGCGCCGCGCGGATCGTGCCGGAATGCACGACGAGCGTTGCGGCCCCGGTGCTGATCTTTGACAGACCCAGCCGGACGCGCGCGACCTGATCCTCAAAGCTTTCGCCGCCCGGCGGCCGTCCGCGCGCCGGATCGCTCCAGAACCGTGCATAGGCCTCGCCACCAGTCGCGGCGAGCTCGTCATGCCGACGACCGGTCCAGTCGCCAAAATTCTGCTCGCTGAATTCGTCCAGCTGCAGCGGCTCAAGCCCCAGCGCGCGGGCCGTTTCGACCGTGCGACGCGACGGGCTCGCATAGCTCGCGGCGTCCCGCGGCAAGCGCTGCCGCAGCGCCTCCAGCTGCGCGCGATCACCGAGATCGGCCGGGGCGTCGGCTGCATGGATCGTCCCGGCGACCCCATCGACGGGCGCGTGCCGTATCACCCAGAGGAAGGTCTCGCCCTCCATGCTTATCTCCAAGGAAGTTGGTCGTTGTGGCAATAACGCCGCAACTGGCACATTGACTCTGTCTCGATCGTAATCCTAGATGCTCGCGACGGTTTCCCCGAGAGGGGATGAAAAGGGAATGCGGTGCGGGGACGTTGTCCCCAATGCCGTGGCTGCCCCCGCAACTGTAAGCGGCGAATCTTGCGTCACGTGCCACTGGGTATCTCGGTCCCGGGAAGGCGACGCAAGGTACTGACCCGCGAGCCAGGAGACCTGCCGTCAGCCGTGGTCACACGCGAAGATGTCGGTCGGGGAGTACAGACATTCGGCTTCATCGGAAGGCTTATAAGCCGGAAGATGGGACCTTGGTTCGCTGTGACGTGCCACCGACGTCATACCGAGGTCCAAGACCGTGTCTCCTGTTCGCATTGTACGACCGCGTGCGTTCCTGCTCGCATCCGCCGCGCTCACATCCCTTGCCGCGCTTGATCCTCCCGGCGCACTGGCGCAGCAGGCCCGCGAACCTCTGCCGCCGGTCGAGGTGACGCCGGCCCAATCCCGCAAGCAGGCCAGGCCGGCCGGCCGAGAAGCGCAGGGCCCACGCCGCGCAGCTGCGCGCCGGCCGGCGGCTGCATCTGTAGCGCCCAAGCCCGTCGTGCCGACCGCGGCAGCACAGACGCCGCTCAACACCAATGCAGTCGCCGAAAGCGCCTCTCGCCTCGGCCTGACCGTGCGCGAAACGCCCGCGACCGTGGAGGTGATCTCGGCCGCAACCATGCGCGAGCAGGGCTACCGCACCGTGTCCGACGTCGCGCAGGGAGCGGTTGGCGTCACAGCCGGCGACAATCCGGCCGAGCCTTCGGCTTTCTCGATGCGCGGTTTCACCAACAGCCAAATCAACACGCTCTACAACGGCATCAAGATCGGTCCGCAGAACATGACCTCGCGGATCACCGACACGGCCAATCTGGAAGCTGTCGAATTCCTGAAGGGTCCGGCGTCACTGATGTCGGGCGAGGGCGCCGCCGGCGGCGCGATCAACTTCGTCACCAAGCAGCCGCACACCGGTCCGATCCGGAACGAGGCGGATTTCTCCTGGGATTCGCTGAACTCGTTCCGCGCGCATTACGGCTCGGGCGGCAGCACCAATGTGCAGGGGCTGGACTACCGTTTCGACGTCAGCCGTTCCTCGCTCAACGGCTTTGCCGACGACACCAACACGAAGACGCTCGATGTGTCGGGCCAGCTCAACTATCGCATCTCCGATAGCCTCAAGGTCTGGGGCGCGATCGAGTACCGCGAGGATCGCTCGAAAGCCTATTGGGGCGCGCCGCTGGTGCCGATTGCCTTCAGCGGCTCGCATGCGACGACGGGGATCGTGTCCGGCAATTACGTCTCGAACTACAACAAAACCAATCTCGGTGCGGTCACGATCGATGACCGCACCTTCAACACCAACTACAACGTCCTCGACAACAGGAACGTCGCGCAGGAGGTTTGGTTGCGCGGCGGTTTCGAGCTGAAGCTCGCGCCAGACCTGACGCTGAAGAGTCAGGCCTATGGCTACGGCGCGGAGCGCACGTGGTTCAACAATGAGGTCGAGGCGTTCAATTCCGGCACCAACATGGTGGATCGCGAGCGTTTCTACGTCGCGCACAGCCAACGCTTGGTCGGCAACGTCACCGACTTGATCTGGGATGCGAATATCGCCGGCTTTGACAACCGTTTGGTCACGACGCTGTCCTCAAGCTACCTTGATTTCGTGAGGCCGGGCGCCGCAAATTTCCCTGGCGATTCCGTTCCGCTGGTCGATCCGCCTCGCGGCTACTACGGCCTGCTCACTATTCAGCAGCAGACTGCGCGCATCGATAATGAGGCGCTGTCATTCGAGGACCGGCTGAAGCTCACGCGCAGCTTCGCGCTGGTTGGCGGCCTGCGCGTCGAGCATATCGGGCTCGACCGTAATTCGACCGACAAGTTCGGTCTGGAGAAGGCGAACTTCCCGTTCTCGCAATCCTGGGCGCCGACCACGGGCCGTATCGGCTACACGTGGGAAGCGGTTCCGGGCCTGACCTTCTTCAGCCAATATGCGACCGGCGCCGACATCGCGGCCAACAACATCTTCCTGCTCAATCCGACCGATCCGCTCAACCTGACCACCGCGCGCACCTACGAGACTGGTGTCAAGCACCTGTTCTGGGACAACCGGGCGGAGTGGTCGTTCTCGGCCTACGACATCCTGCGCAAGAACGTCTATGCCGCGGCAGGCGGCATGCAGCTCAACCTGGCCGGACGGCAGGAGTCGAAGGGCGTCGAGCTGGCCGCCTCGGTGCGTCCGATCGAGCCTCTGCGTCTCTGGGGCAACATCGCCTATGTCGATGCGCGCTACGCCGACTACAATTTTGTCGGCGGCTCGTTCTCCGGCAACACGCCGCCGAACGTGCCACGCGTCGTCGCCAATGCCGGCGCGTCATACCGGTTCTTCACGCCCTGGGCGGTCGAGTTCGGTATCACCGGCCGCCATGTCGGCGACCGCTACAACACCGATGCCAACACCGTGACGCTGAAGGCCTACACTGTTGCGGACGTCTACGCTTTCGTCGACATCCCCAAGACCGTGTTCAACGCCGTCGAGCAGGCCCGCCTGACCTTCCGGGTGCGCAACATCGCCGACAAGCGTTACGCGATCTGGGGCGATCCATTCTATCCCGACCAGATCCTGCTGGGCGCGCCGCGCACCTACGAGATCTCGGCCGCGTTCAAATGGTAGGACGCTGATCGATGATGCGCGCGATCGTCCTGCTGCATCGATGGCTCGGGATCGCGTTCTGCCTGCTGTTCGCGATGTGGTTCGCGACGGGAATCGTGATGCACTTCGTTCCGTTTCCGTCCCTGACGGAAGCGGAACGCTTTGCCGGGCTCGTGCCGTTGGCTAGCGCGGAGACGGGGCTTGCGGTCGCCGATGCCGTTGCCGCGAGCGGGATTGCGGATGCGACGCGCGTTCGCCTGATCCAGCGCAGTGATGGACCGGTCTATGTCGTCGCGGGGCCATCCCGCGCAAACGCAGTCCGCGCCTCCGATGGGGCCGACGCGTCGGTCAAATCTTTCGACGCCGCGCTGGCCATCGCGCGAGATCACGCCCGCAGCCGTGGGCTCGATGCCGCGCGGGCCGCGATCGTTGCACGCTCGGACTATGACCAATGGAGCGTGCCGAACGGCTTTGACCGCCATCGGCCCTTGTTCCGGGTTGCCCTGGGCGACGCCGCCGCAACGGAGGTCTATGTCTCCTCGCTCACCGGCGAGATCGTCCTGGATACGACGCGCAGCGAGCGCGGATGGAATCTCGTCGGGTGCGTGCTGCACTGGATCTATCCAACGATCCTGCGAAGCAACTGGTCGCTGTGGGATCGCGTGGTCTGGACCTTGTCGCTGCTGGCCCTGATCGCAGCTTTGCTTGGCGCTGTGCTCGGGCTTGCGCGGATCAAACCTCGGGGCGGTCTGATCGGGTCGCCCTATCGTGGCTGGCATGCGCTGCATCATCTCATCGGCCTCGCGGCGATGGTCTTCGTGCTGAGCTGGATTTTCAGTGGCTGGCTCTCCATGGATCACGGACGGCTGTTCTCGCGTGGGCAATTGACCTCGACTGAATCCAGCGTGATGAACGCCCCACCGAACTGGACGGCGGCCCGATCGCTCGATCGCCAGCCCGTATCGCCGTCGGTCCACGAGATCGAATGGTTTGCCTTCAACGGCACACTCTATCGGCGGGATCGCACGGATCTTGCCGCGCAGACCTTGATCAAGGCAGGGGATGCGCCGCGCGACGGACCAACGGGATCTCTGGATGTCCACGAGGTCCAGGGGCTGACCGCGCGCCTCGCAGCCGGCTGCGGCGTACCGTCCGTACTTGCCGACAACGACAACTATCCCGCGCAGTCCACCGTCGCTGGCGCCCCGGTCTACCGCTCCTACTGCGGCGACCTCTGGTTCGACATCGACGGCGCCGACGGCAATTTGCTGCAAAGGCTGGATTCGTCGCGGCGGGCTTATCGCTGGTTCTACGGCGCGCTGCACACGTTGGACTTTCCGGTCCTGGTCGCGCATCCGTTGCTGCGCGACGGCTTGGTCGTCGGGCTCTGCGCCCTCGGCTTTCTGTTCTCCATCACGGGCATCGTCATCGGCTCGCGTCGCCTGGTCGCGAGGCGTTGAGTGGGCAAAACGACCGCTTACTGATCGTACAATAAAGAGAGGCTGAGGCGACTGCCATGCATAGCTCATAAGCAATCGTATGGTCCGTAGCGCCGGTCGACCGCCTGCAAATTAGACAGCCCTCGCGCGGCGCGTGGATTGCAGTGCAGCGGATGTGGTGTTTCGTCCGGGAAAACTCGTGGTGCGCTGCACTTAGCGCGCGTGGAACGATCCACACCGATATGCACTCCCTGCGGGCAGCGCTGCACTAAAATGTGCCTCGGCGGGCAGCGCCGGTTGCGTGCTGGTCCTGTGCGTTGCGACAACGCTGGCCCTATCCGAAGCCCATCGCTCTGTCGCACGCTCGCAAGCAGTGGCATGACAGGGGATGACGATGAGCGCTCTCGGTTTGCGATTGAACCTCGCGAAGGACGGGAAGCACCGGCGTCCGGTTCGAACGTCGTCCGCAGCTGACCCACGCATGAACACTGACGAAAATCACTGGGAGGTCGGCACCGATATCGGTGGCACCTTCACCGACATCATCGCGATCCGGCACTCCCCCGCGGAGGCGCGGATCGCGAAAGTGCCGTCGCGACCTCAAGCTCCGGTTCAGGCGATGCTGGAGGCAATCGAGGCGGTGGGCCTGCGCAAGAGCGAGGTCAAGCGCTTCGTCCACGGCACCACGCGCGTAACCAATGCCATCGTCGAAGGACGTTTGCCGAAAGTGGCGCTGGTGGCGACCGAAGGCTTTTCCGACGTGCTGGAGATCGCGCGCTATCGCCGCCGCGATCTCTATCGTCTCGACATTCCGCCAAAATCGCCGCCGCTGGTGCCGCCCGAACGATGTTTTGGCCTCGCCGAGCGCCTCGACCACGAGGGCCGGGTGCTGAAGGCGTTGGATGAAGCGGAGATCGAGCGCCTGGTGGCCTGGCTGAAGGGGACCGGCGTGCAGAGCGTCGCGGTCGCACTGCTTCACGCCTATGCCAATCCCGTCCACGAGAAAATGCTCGGCGAGCGGCTCAAGGGCGTCGTTGCCCACGTCTCGCTGTCGCACGAGGTCAATCCCGAGGCGCGCGAATACGAGCGGACCTCGGCGACCGTGTTCAACGCGGCCGCCATGCCGATCGCGGTGGAGTATCTCAGCGAACTGGAACTGCGACTGCCGATCGGTCCCGGCCTGCAGGTGTTTCATTCGGCCGGCGCCATGGTCCCGATCTCCGCCGTGAAGCGGCGGCCGCTGGTGATGGCGATGTCGGGCCCGGCGGCCGGCGTCTCCGCATCCGTCAGCATCGCGCGCCAGCTCGGCACATCGCGGATGCTGACGTTCGACATGGGCGGCACCACGACCGACGTCTGCCTGATCGTCGACGGCCAGGCCGAGATGACAGACGGCCGCATGCTCGGGGACAAGCCGCTGCGCCAGCCGATGCTTGCGGTTCACTCGATCGGCGCGGGCGGCGGCTCGATCGTGCGCAATGGTCCCGGCGGCCTGACCGTCGGACCGGAAAGCGCCGGCTCCGAGCCGGGACCGGCCTGCTACGGCCGCGGAGGTACCGAGCCGACCATCACCGACGCCAACGCCGTGCTCGGCTATCTCAATCCCGAAACCAGGCTTGGCGATCGGATCGGAATCAATATCAAGGCAGCCAGTGACGTCATCGCGCCGATCGCGCGCACTCTGGGGCTGAGCCTGACCGAAACCGCGCTCGGCATCATCAAGGTCGCGAACGCGACAATGGCGCGCGCGCTCCGCCGCGTCACCGTGGAGCGCGGCATCGACGGGCGCGACTGCACGCTGCTCGCCTTTGGCGGTGGTGGCCCGATGCATGCCGCGGGCTTGGCCGATCTCTACGGGATTGCCGAGGTCGTCGTTCCCAGCGCATCAAGTGCGTTTTCGGCGCTGGGCTGTCTCACCGCCGATTTCAGCTTCCTCCAGCAGCAAACCCTGCGGGCTGCGCTCGACGGCATCGACCTCGCCCGTGTGTCGGAGCGGATCGGGGTGCTGATTGACGATGCTTCGGCGCCGCTCATCGCCAACGGCGTGGCCGCGACCGAGATTCAGGTCGAGCTGGTGGCCTTGATGCGCTACGCCGCGCAGAACGACGCCATTCCGGTTCCGTTTGCGCGACCGCTCGACGTCATCACGCTGAAGAAGGATTTTCTGGCCCGGCACCACGAGCTGTTCGGCTATGCGACCGGCGAGAGCTGCGTCATCGAATCCGTGCGGGTGCAGGCGCGCCGTCCGTCGCGCACCGTCGTGAGCCGGCCGTCCGTCGCGGTGAGGGCGGTCTCCACCGGCGAGCGCATCTGCTCGTTCGACGGCTTTCACGACATCGCAACAAGCATCATCGACCGCGCCTCGTTGACCGAGATTGTCAGCGGTCCGGCCATCATTGAAGACGCATGGTCGACCGTGGTGGTCCCGCCCGGCTGGCAGGCGCGGCCCGACGTTTCAGGCAATCTGTTCCTGACGCGGGTGGCCCCATGAAGATCGATCCGTTCGTCGTCGAGGTCATCAGGCACGGGCTCTCGGCCGCGGCCGAGGAGATGAGCCTGGTGATGACGCGCTCGGCGCGCTCGCCGCTGCTGCGCGAGGCCGGCGACCTGTCGTCGGCGATCACGGACGGCCG
Organism: Bradyrhizobium sp. MI1.10; assembly: GCF_055811035.1. NCBI lineage: Bacteria > Pseudomonadati > Pseudomonadota > Alphaproteobacteria > Hyphomicrobiales > Nitrobacteraceae > Bradyrhizobium > Bradyrhizobium sp. MI1.10. Next base: position 85,075 of record NZ_JBVVPN010000005.1, on the reverse strand, counting down.
GGGCGACCTGGTCGGGCAGGGCCGCGACATCCCGATCCATCTCGGCGCGATGGCCTATACGGTTCTCGAATTGTTGAAGGTGGTGCCGCGGGACAGCCTGAACGAAGGCGATGCACTGATCTACAATGTCGGCCCGCTCGGCGGCAATCATCTCAACGACGTCAAGGTCGTGCGCCCCGTCTTCGTCGACGGCGAGATCGTGGCGTTCGCGGTCAGCCTCGCGCATTGGCCCGATATCGGCGGCACCTGGCCCGGCAGCTATTTTGCGAAAGCGATCGACACCTTCCAGGAGGCGATGCGCATTCCGCCGGTTCTGATCGCCACGGCAGCGGGCGTCAATACGCCGATCGTGCAGCTGCTCAAGGCCAATGTTCGCGATCCCGAATCCTGCGAGGGCGATCTTCTCGCCCAGATCGCCGCAACGAAAGCCGGCGAGAAGCGCATCTTCGAGCTTTGCCGCGAGCACGGCAAGGCAGTCTTCACGGCGGCGCAGGCGCGCCTGCACGATCTCTCCGAAATCGAGATGCGCGAGGCGTTGCGCGATCTGCCGGATGGCGTCTACGAGGGCGAGGATTATCTGGACGACGGCGGCGTCAACGCCGCGCCTGCGCGCATTCATGTCAAGATCACCATTGCAGGTGACGAAGCGAGCTTCGATCTCTCGGGAAGCTGCGACCGCGTCTCGAATTTCTGCAACACCACGCCGTTCATGGCGCGCTCGGCGGTAGCCTATGCCGCGCGCATCATGAGCGGGCGCGACATGAACCAGAACGCGGGCGCGTTGCGGCCGCTGACCATCATCACGCGCCCGGGCTCGATCCTGGAGCCGGGGTGGAATGCCTCGGTTGCGGCCGGCAACCACGAGACCTCGATGCGCATCGTCGATGCGATCTTCCGCGCGATGCAGGATACCATTCCCGAGCGTCTGTCGGCCGGCGGGGCGACCACGGCGGGCGTCCTGTTTTTTGCCGAACCGCGGCAAAACGGTTCATGGAAGATGCTTTACGAGGTCCACGGCGGTGGCGAGGGCGCGCGGCATGATCGGGACGGCATCTCAGCGACGCGGGTGCATCTGTCCAACACCTCGAATACGCCGGTCGAGGTGATCGAGGCGAATTACGCGATCCAAGTCGAGCAGCAGGCCATTCGCAGGCATTCCGGCGGCGCGGGCGCCCATCGCGGCGGAGACGGAGTCGTGCGCACCTATCGTATCCTGGCGCCGTCGATGCATCTGACCACCTGCATCGAGCGCATGGTGATCGCGCCGTTCGGCATGCAGGGCGGCGAACCCGGCAAGCCCTGCCGCATCTCGCTGATCCGGCAGGGCGCGAACGTCGCGATCGACGGCAAGTCGAACCTGGTGCTGCAGCAAGGCGATCTCGTCAACATCGAGACCTGCGGCGGCGGTGGCTACGGCGCCGAGGCTGCGGAATGAAGGGATTGCAATGAGCAGATTGTTGCGAACCGGGCTGAATGCCGGCGACAGCGCGCCCATGGCCGTGGTCGGCGGCGAGGGCGTCTATTTTCATCTGTCGGATGGTCGCAAGCTCATCGACGGCAGCAACACCGGCGGCGGTCTCGGACATCGTCATCCCGCGATGGTGGAGGCGATCCGCCGCGCCGCGGATACGCCCGTCGTGAACGAGGGGTGGACCTGGGTCGGCCGCGAGCAGGCCGCTGACGATTTGATGGCCATCGCCTTCAAGGGCGAAGAGGATTGGGTCGGTGCGGTGCGCTTCTGCATCAGCGGCAGCGAGGCCAACGACATGGCGCTGTCACTTTGCCAGGCGCTGACGCAGCGGTCCGCGCTGGCAACGCGCGAACGCGCCTATCACGGCATTACAGGCCTGTCGCGCAGTATGACCGTGCAGCCGCAATGGCATGGCGGCCTCGCGGTGCACTCAGGCGGCTCGAAGCTGCCGGCGCCGATGGCGCCGGTGCGGATATTGCCGGCGCCGGATGGCGCGATCTATGGTGCGCCCGCCAACAATGTTCCCCCACGCGAATATCTGGCCGATGCCACGCGCCTGCTTTCGGACACGGCGGCGACGATCATCGACTACACGCAGGGCGGCATCTATTACGACGGCGCCTATCAGGACGAGGTGGCGCGGTGCGCGCGGCAGGTTGGCTCCTACTGGATCGCAGACGAAGTGGTGACCGGCGCAGGCCGCGCCGGGCGCTGGTTCGCGTTCCAGGGCGCCGAAAGCCGTCCTGACATCGTGACGCTCGGAAAATCGCTCGGCGGCGGCGCGGCAGCGGTTGCCGCGGTTGTGGTGTCGAAAGACATCGTCGAACGGCTCAAGGGCACGAGCTGGCAGAATTACGGCACGTTGCGCGGGCATCCCATCAGCATGGCCGCCGTCAGCGCTTATCTGAAGGTTGTGAGCGAGGACAAGATTTTGGAGCACGTGAGGGGCCTCGAAAAGCTGTTCACCCGCCGCCTGCTCGCCATCGCGCAGAAACATCCGAGCGTACAGCGCGTGGCCGGGCAGGGGCTGCACTGGACCGTGGAGCTGCACGGCCCGGACTGGCGCTCCTGGCACGCCGACACCACCGAGGTGCCGATCGCCTCGCGCGTCGCGGAGCGGGCCCTGGAGGCAGGCGCCGTGATCGGCACCAGCGGCGAGCAAACCTCGCTGTTCCTCGCGCCGCCACTCGTGATCTCCGAGCATGAGGCCGAGCAGCTTCTGGATGCACTGGACCACGGTCTCGATGTTGCGGATGAGGAGCAGACATGAGGGTGCATCGTGCAACGTACACCATGCCGATCGGCAGGCACCGGGTGGCAAGTCCGGGCGAAGCTGCGTTAAGCTGCCGCGCGCCGGCACGTGCTTGAAACTGTAGCTTAGCTTAAGACATCACCAGGAAATCGCTGATGCGTATTGTCAATGTTGCCGCTGCCCAGATGGGCCCGATCCAGAAAGCCGACAGCCGCGAGGCCGTGGTCAAGCGCATGATTGCGCTGATGGACGAAGCCAAAGCAAAAGGCGCCGACCTGATCGTCTATCCGGAACTGGCGCTCACGACCTTCTTCCCGCGCTGGTATGTGGAGGATCGGGCCGAGTTCGATAATTGGTTCGAGCGCGAGATGCCGAACGCTGCGACGAGGCCGTTGTTCGAGCGCGCGGCGCAGCACCAGATGGCGATGAATTTCGGCTATGCGGAGCTGACGCCTGATGGACATCACTTCAACACCGCTGTTCTCACCGACAAGTCGGGCAAGATCGTCGGCAAATATCGCAAGATCCATTTGCCCGGCCATGTGGAATACGACACCAAACGCTCGCACCAGCATCTGGAAAAGCGCTATTTCGAGCCGGGCGATCTCGGCTTCAACGTCTGGCGCGAGCTCGGCGGCATCATCGGCATGGCCATCTGCAACGACCGCCGCTGGCCCGAGACCTATCGCGTGATGGGCTTGCAGGGCGTCGAGATGGTGCTGATCGGCTACAACACGCCGTCCGTGAATGCGGAGAGGAGCGATGAGGGCGTCGAGAAACGCCTGTTCCACAATCGCCTCTCGGCGCAGGCCGGCGCCTATCAGAACGCGACCTGGGTCGTCGCGGTGGCCAAAGCCGGTAACGAGGACGGACACCCGCTGTTCGGCGGCAGTCTGATCGTCGATCCCAATGGCGAAATCGTCGCCGAAGCGAAGACGGAGGAGGACGAGCTGCTGGTCCACGCCTGCGACCTCGATGCCACCACCTTCGGCAAGACCACGATCTTCAATTTCGCACAGCACCGCCGCATCGAGCACTACGGCCTGATCACCAGCCGAACCGGCGCGGTGCCGCCGCCGGAGAAGTAACGTCGATGACTGGCCAGACCACATCGGGCATATTGTTACGCGAGCTCGATCCGCGCGATCGCTACAAGCTGCTTTGCGGCGTGGTGGTGCCGCGGCCGATCGCGCTGGTGACGACGCTCGATGCGAACGGGGCGGTCAACGCTGCGCCGTTCAGCTTCTTCAACGTGTTCTCGGAGAGTCCGGCGCTGATCGTGCTCGGGCTTCAACACAAGCCGGATCACAGCCCGAAGGACACCACCCGCAACATCCATCGCGACGGCGAGTTCGTCGTTCACATGGTTGATGAGGCGCTCTCCGCAGCGATGAATGACTGCGCGGTCGATTTCCCGTCCGGTGACAGCGAGGTCGCTGCGGCAGGGCTCGCGACCCTTCCCTCAATCGACGTGAAGGTGCCGCGCCTCGCTGCGGCACCCTTTGCGCTCGAATGCCGGCGCCATGTCGCGTTAAATTTTTCGCCCGATCGCGAACTGCTGGTCGGCGAAGTGCTCCGGGTTCACCCCCGCGAGGGCCTCGTCAACGAGGCCAACATGTATGTCGACCTCGACGCCTACCGCCCGATCGGCCGCATGTTCGGCAATCTCTATACGACGCAGCGGGACACGTTTGCGCTTGTCCGCGAGAGCCACGCGCAATGGCTCGCGCGGCAGGACGCCAAAGAGCTGAAGGACGCCTAGTGATTCGAGAATTGCACCGTACCCAGCGCCATGGTGACGGCCGCCTGTGTCGGGTCGATCACGGCAATGCCGAGCGCGTCTTCCAGCGGGCGGCGGTGCCGCGCCATCCCGGCGCAGCCCATCACGATGGCGCGGGCGCCGTCCACGTCGCGCAGCGCGCGGCCGATTTCGATCATCTTGGCCAGCGTGCCTTCGCCCGAGGCGGTTTCCGCGACGCTCATGTTGAGCGGCCGCTCGCCGGCGAGGCGTTCGGTCAGTCCCATCTGCCTGAGATAGCGCATGTGACGTGGGATCGAGCGCTGGGCGATCGCGATGACGCCAAAGGTTTCGGCGCGAGCCAGTGCGGTCAGCACGCCGCACTCTGCGATGCCGAACACGGGGCGATCGGTGCCTTCGCGGCAGACCTGAAGCCCGGGATCGCTGTAACAGGCGATGACAAAGGCAGCCGAGCTGTTGTCGCCCTCGACCAGCCGGCGCAGCGGCATGGCGACGCCATCGACATCGGCCTGGCTTTCAATGCCGAACGGACCTTCGGCCAGCGTCTGACAGACCAGTTCGGGGCCGCCCTCGAAGCCGAGCGGCTTCAGCGCATCCTCCAGCCCCTGCGTGACGATAGGGTTGGAGTTTGGATTGATGACGAGGATGCGCGGTCGGGACATGCTGGTTTTCCTGCAAAATGTCGATCACTTGGCTTGAGCCTATCATGGAGTGCCTCATGACTGAACCCGCTTACGACCTGATCATTCGCGGTGGGCGCGTCGCGACGACAACCGACGTCTTTGAAGCCGACGTCGCCATCTCCGGCGAGACCATCGCCGCGATCGGGCGTGGGCTTGCGTCCGCGAAGCGCGAGATCGACGCGCGCGGGAAGCTCGTTCTACCCGGTGGCGTCGATAGCCACGCCCATATCGAGCAGTTGTCCGCTGCCGGCATCATGAACGCCGACACCTTCGAGAGCGCGACCGTCTCGGCCGCTTTTGGCGGCACCACCACGGTGATCCCGTTTGCCGCCCAGCATGTCGGCATGAAGCTGCCGCAGGTGGTGGAGGATTATCACGCGCTGGCGAAGAAGGGCGCCGTGATCGACTACGCCTTTCACATGATCATCGCGGATGCGACCAAGGAAACCGTCGAGGAGCACATTCCGGCGCTGGTGAAGCAGGGCCATGCCTCGATCAAGATTTTCATGACCTATGACCGGCTCAAGGTCGACGACGAGCCGTTGCTGGACATCCTTCTTGCCGCGCGCCAGTCCGGCGCGATGCTGTGCGCCCATGCCGAAAATCACGGCATCATCGCCTGGATGGTGAAGCGCCTGCTCGCGCGCGGCTACACGATGCCGAAATATCATGCCGTCAGCCACGCCCGGGTGTCGGAGGCGGAAGCCTTCACCCGGCTGATTGGCATGGCGGCGCTGATCGACCAGCCGATCATGATCTTTCATGTCTCGACCGCCGAGGGCGCCAAGGTGATCCGCGATTCGCGCGGGCAGGGATTGAAGGTGTTTGCGGAGACCTGTCCGCAATATCTGTTCCTGACCGCTGCCGATCTCGACAAGCCCGGGGCCGAAGGCGCCAAGTGGATGTGCAGCCCTCCGCCGCGCACGCATGCCGACCAGGAGGCGCTGTGGCAGGCGCTGTCGCTTGGCGATCTCCAGACCATCTCGTCAGATCACGCGCCCTATCGTTACGACGAGACGGGCAAGCTGCGTGCCGGTCCCAATCCGAACTTCAAGCAGGTCGCTAACGGCCTGCCGGGACTGGAACTGCGCTTGCCGTTGCTGTTCGACGCGATGGTGTCGAAAGGACGGCTGGGCCTAGAAAAGTTCGTCGAGCTGACGGCGACCGCGCCGGCCAAGATCTACAATCTGCATCCGCGCAAGGGCTCGATCGCGGTCGGCGCCGATGCCGATATCGCGATCTGGGATCCCAATCGCGAGACCGTGATCGCCGACGAGATGATGCATGATCTCGCCGGCTACACGCCGTTTGCGGGACGGAAGCTGAAGGGCTGGCCAGTGAGCGTGCTGTCGCGTGGCCGGGTGATCATCGACGGCAACAAGTGCCTCGCGAGCGCCGGCAGCGGCCAGTTCCTGGCACGGAGCGGCGGCGAGGCGGCAAAGCCCACCGGCCGGCTTGTCGCCGACATGGATCCGGAGCGGAATTTCGGAGCGAAGCTGCTGTGATGGTGGATCGCGCGCGATGAAGATCGTCATCTTCGGCGGCACGGGGTTTGTCGGCCTCAATGTTGCGGAGGCGCTGCTTGCGCGCGGGCATGACGTCACCCTGTATGACCGTGCAGAGTTGCCGTCATCCGCGCGGCGGTCTCTTGCCGACTACGGCGCACGGCTCAAAGCCGTGCAGGGCGATATCACCGACGCAGATGCCATCGATGCCCTCATCGCCGAAGGCGTTGATGCAATCGTGCTCGGCGCGGCGATCACGGCCGGTGATGAGCTCGAGAGAGCGTCGACCGCGCGCGTTCTCGAGATCAACGTGATGGCGCAGATTCCGATCCTGCTCTCCGCGATCCGTCATGGCGTGCGCCGGGTCGTCAATCTCTCCTCGGCATCGGCCTATGGCGCCGCGGGCGCGAGGGTCGAGAGTCTCGACGAGGAAACGCCTTGCGATCCGGTCTCGCTCTACGCCATCAGCAAGTTCACCTCGGAGCGATCGGTCGCGCGTCATGCCGAGCTCTTCGGCGGCGATTTCCTGAGCGTACGCCTGAGCGCCCTGTTCGGACCGTGGGAGCGACCGAGCTCCGTGCGCGACACGCCAAGCCTCCAGTTCCAGATCTTGGCGGCATTCGCGCGCGGCGAGCCGGCGATCATGCCTGAACTGGGCATGAGGGACTGGATCTACGCGCCGGATGCGGCCGAGGCCGTCGTACTGCTGATCGAAGCCGAGCGGCCCCGCCATCGGCTCTACAACATCTCCCGCGGAGGGCTTTGGCCTGCGCTGCAATGGGGCGAGGCCTTTGCGGCGTTGCATCCCGGCCTGGAGTGCCGCCTCGCAGCGCCCGGCGAGAATACTGCCATCAAGCTCCACGGGCCCTATCGCGCGCCGCTGTCGGTGACGCGGATGGCGGAGGAATTTGGCTGGCGGGCGAGGTTCGGCTGCGCCGAGTCGGCGGCCGCGATGAGCGCCTGGTTGACGCAGCACAAGGAGTGGATCTGAGATGCGGCTGCAGGGGCGCACGGCCATCATCACGGGAGCGGGTTCAGGTATCGGCCGCGCCAGTGCAAAGCTGTTTGCAGAGGAGGGCGCGCAGCTCGCTCTGGTCGATCGCGATGCCGCCGGCCTTCAGGAGACCCTGAGCCTGGTGGGTGAGGCCATAACGCATGTTGGCGATGTCGGCGATGCCGGTTTCGCCGAAGCCGTTGTAAACGACGTCGTGGCACGGCACGGCCGCCTCGACATTCTCATGACCGCCGCTGGCTTCTCCTGTGGCGGCACCGTGTTGACAACGGACCCCGCCGATTGGGATGCGGTGTTCCGCACCAATGTCGGCGGCACCTGGCTGTGGGCACGGGCGGCTATACCGCAGATGCAACGGCAGAAGGGCGGTTCTATCATCACGCTGGCATCGCAGCTTGCGATTGCCGGCGGCAAGGGCAACAGCGCCTATATCGCCGCCAAGGGCGCGATCGTCAGCCTGACGCGGACGATGGCGGTGGATTTTGCGACGGACGGCATTCGCGTCAACGCGATTGCGCCCGGTGCGATCGACACGCCGATGCTTCGCCGCAGCTTTGCCCGTCACGCCAATGCGGACGAGGTGCGCGATGGCTCCCGCAATCGCCACGCCATGAAGCGGTTCGGCCAAGCCGAGGAGATCGCGCAGAGCGCGCTGCACCTCGCAAGCGATGCGTCCTCGTTTACGACCGGTACCGTGATGGTGGTCGACGGGGGCTGGCTCGCGGCATGAGTGATGCGCTGACAGAGCTCGAGATGAACGTTCGCGCCGATCTCGCGCGGATCGCGCATCCCGGTGCCGCCTGGCTCGAACCGAAAACGGGACCGGACGGCAAGCCGGCGCTGGATGTGCTCGTGATCGGCGCCGGCCAATCCGGCATCGCCATCGGCTTCGGCCTGATGCGCTCCCGTGTCAGCAACATTCTGCTGCTGGACAAGGCCGAGGAGGGGATGGAAGGCCCGTGGCTCACCTATGCCCGCATGCCGACGCTGCGCAGCCCAAAGGATTATACCGGTCCTGACCTCGATATCCCGAGCCTGACCTATCAGTCTTGGCATGAGGCCCGCTTCGGCAAGGAGAGCTGGCAGACATTCGACCTGATCCCGCGCGGGCACTGGGCTGAGTATCTGCTCTGGCTACGGCGCACGATCGGCCTGCCCGTGCGCAACGGCTGCGAGCTCCTGGAAATCCGGCCGGCCGCAGACGGGTTGCTGGCCGCACGTGTGAAGCGTGCCGACGGCGTCGAGACGCTCCATGCGCGCAAGATCGTGCTGGCGACGGGGCAGGAGGGGATGGGAAACTGGATGATCCCCGAGCCGCTGCGCGAACTGCCGGCCGGCTCGGTCGCAACCGTCGCCGACGACATCAATTTCGAAAAGCTTCGCGGCAAGCGCGTCGCCGTGATCGGCGCCGGCGCATCTGCCTTCGACAACGCGGCAACCGCGCTGGAGGCCGGCGCGGCGGAGGTGCATCTGCTGTGTCGCAGGGCGCAGATCCAGCTGATCCAGCCCTATCGCTGGCTGACCTTTCGCGGCTTCCTCCGGCATCTCAGCGATCTCGACGATGCCTGGCGCTGGCGCTTCATGCGCACCATCCTCGAGATGCGCGAAGGCTTTCCGCAGGCGACTTACGATCGCTGCGCAAATCACGCCAATTTCACATTGCACGAGGGCGCGCCGCTTGAGGCCGCACGCGAGACCGGCAAGGGTATTGAGTTGCAAACGCCGCGCGGCGCCATACCTGCGGATTTCGTCATCTGCGGCACCGGCATCGACATGGATTTTGCCGGCCGTGGCGAGCTGCGCGCATTTGCCGGCAATATCGCAACCTGGGCGGAGCGCTACCAGCCCCCGGAGACCGAGCGCAACGCGCGGCTCGGCCGCTTTCCCTATCTCGCCGACGATTACGCCTTCACCGAGCGCGTCGCGGGCGAGACGCCGTGGATCTCGAACATCCATCTCTTCGCCATCGCCTCCACCATGAGTTTTGGCCCGTCGGGATCGTCGATCAACGCGATGACGACCGCGGTGCCGAAGCTGGTGAATGGCCTGACGCGCGGCCTGTTCCGCGCCGATGTCGAACGGCACTGGGCCTCGCTTCGCGCCTATGACGTGCCGCAGGCCGTGGTCACGCGGCCAGCGCGAAAAATGGAAGAATCGCGATGATCGTCCATGCGCCGCCGCGACAAAGCGTCCACAACAGCGCATCATGAGACTGGCGCGCAACTTGCTTCTTTCTTAACCTGTCCTGCTGGCGTTCCTGTCCAAAATTTTGGGGAAAACGAATGCGTTTTGTGTCTTTCAGATCGGCATCCTCCGTGCTCGCCACCACCGCGTTGTTGCTCATCGCCACCGCGCCCTCGCAAGCGCAAACCAGGGCCGAGACGTTGCGCTATGTCACCGGCGCATCCGTCAACACGCTCGATCCCAACATCCCGGGCTCGACGCGCGAATCCTTCGCGCTGAGCATGAGCACCTACGACCGCCTGGTGGCGTTCGGCCGCAAGCAGCTCAACGGCAAATGGGTGTTCGATCTCGACAAGATCACCGGCGAGCTCGCCGAATCCTACGACGTCAGCCCGGATGGACTGAAGCTGACGTTCCGTCTGCGCAAGGATGCCAAGTTCCAGGACGGCTCGCCCGTGACCGCCGAGGACGTGAAATGGTCTCTCGATCGCTGCGTCACCGCGCCGATCCTTGGCAAGGCACAGTTGCTGACGGGATCGCTGACGTCGGCCGACCAGTTCAAGGTGATCGATCCCCTCACGATCGAAGTGACGCTGCCGAAGCCCGACAAGCTCGCGCTGCCGAATCTCGCGACGGTCTACCCGCTGATCATCAACTCGAAGGTCGCCAAGGAGCACGCGACCCCAGAAGATCCCTGGGCCACCGCTTGGCTGAAGGAGCACACTGCCGGCAGCGGTGCCTATGTGATCGAGAGCTTCAAGCCCGGCGAGCAGGTGATCATCAAGCGCAACGAGGACTGGAACCGCGGCTCGCCCAACAAGCCGGCCTTCTTCAAGCGCGTGATCGTGCAGTCCGTGCCGGAGCCCGCGACCCGCGCCAATCTTGTCGAGCGCGGCGACGCCGACCTCGTCGTCGATCTCCAGGCCAGCGACGTGCAATCGCTCGAGGCCAAGGGCAAGCTCAAGGTGATCTCGACGCCGCAATACAATTCGATCACCTTCGTCTCGATGAACAACCAGATCCCGCCTTTCGACAACGTCAACGTCCGCCGCGCCATCGCTTTCGCGCTGCCTTATGAGGATATGTTCAAGGCTGCCCTGTTCGGTCGCGGCGCGCCGCTGTTCGGTGCGACATGGCCGGATGGCAAGCCCCTGAACGGGATCTATCCGTTCCAGGCGCCGGTGAAGACCGATCTCGACAAAGCGAGGGAATATCTGAAGGCCGCGGGACTCCCGGAGGGTTTTTCAACCACCTTCAGCTTCAACGTCGGCCAGGCCTCGACCGCGGAGCCGATGGCGGCCCTCGTGAAGGAATCGCTTGCCAAGATCGGGATCAAGGTCGACATCCAGAAGCTGCCGGATGCGCAGATGTCGACGCAGATCAACGAGAAGAAGCTGCCCCTGTTCACGGAAGGCATCGTCGCCTGGCTGCCCTCGACCGATTACTTCTACCGCAACTTCTACACCGGCAATCAGCGCTGGAACTACAGCTCGATCAACAATCCGGAACTGGCGACGATCGCGCAGGAAGCGCGCTTCGAGCCCGACAAGGCCAAGTACGAGGAGGATGGCCGCAAGCTCAACGCGATCCATTTCAGCGAGATGCCGCAGATCCCGCTGTGGCAGCCCAATCAGGACGCCGTAATGGCGGCCTCGATCGAGGGCTATACCTACGAGTTCCATCGTCAGGTCGACTATCGCGACGTCAGCCGCAAGTAATTTGACTGAAAAGTGATGTCCGCAAACGGAGGCTCTGAAAGGTGATGACCGGTCTTGGTGCGACGGTGGCGCGGGCGGGGAGGCGGCTTTTGTCGTCGCTGCCGGCGTTGTTCGGCGTGCTGGTCTTCACCTTTCTCCTGATGCGGGTCCTCCCCGGAGATCCCGCGGTGTTCTTCGCCTCCGGGCCCAATGCCGGCAAGGAGGAGATCGAGCAGATCCGCAAGCAGATGGGGCTCGACAAGTCGGTGCCGGAGCAGCTCGTGTTCTATCTGTCCGATATCGGCCGCGGCAATCTCGGCCGCTCCATGATGACGGGACAGCCGGTCCTGAAGGATCTGCGCGAACGGCTGCCGGCCTCGCTGGAGTTGACCTTCACGGCGCTCCTGATCGCGCTGATCGCGGCGGTGCCACTCGGCGTGGTCGCAGCCCTGAAACCGGGGTCGGCCGTCGATCACGGCGTGCGGCTGTTCTGTGCGCTCGGCGTCTGCGTGCCGACCTTCGTGTCGGGCCTGCTGCTGATCTATGTGTTCTACTATCTGCTAGGTCTTGCGCCTGACCCGACCGGGCGGATCGACGTCTTCACCTCGCCGCCGCCGCAGCGCACCGGATTCCTGTCGATCGATTTCCTGCTCGCGGGAGACATCGAGGGCTGGTGGGCGGCCTGCAAGCAGCTGATCCTGCCTGCGCTGAGCATGGCCCTGTTCGTGATCGCGCCGCTGGCGCGGATCACGCGTGCCTCGATGCTGGTCTCGCTCGGCAGCGATTTCGTGCGCACGGCGCGCTCGGTCGGATTGTCCTGGCAGAAGGTCGTTGTCACCTATGCGCTGCGTAATGCGATCCTGCCCGTCATCACCATTGCCGGCATCGTGTTCTCGACCATGCTTGGCGCCAATGTCCTGGTGGAGAAGGTGTTCTCCTGGCCGGGCGTTGCCTCCTACGCGCTCGACGCGCTGCTATCGTCCGACTATGCGCCGGTGCAGGGTTTCGTCCTGCTGATGGCTGGCATCTTCGTGCTGGTCAATCTCGTCGTCGACATCTGCTACGGTATCGCCGATCCCAGGGTGTCGATCGGATGACCAGCGCAACCCTCCGCCATTCGGTCTGGATTTTGCGCGGCAACCCGCTGACCGGTGTCGCCGCGGCGGGTGTCCTGCTGTTTGTCCTGGTCGCGATCTTCGGACCGTGGCTGGTGCCCTATGATCCCGTCGTCTCCAATGTCTCGGAGGCCCTGCAACCGCCGAGCGCGGCGCATCTTGCCGGCACCGACCAGCTCGGGCGCGACGTGTTCAGCCGCCTCGTCGTTGCGGCACGCCTCGACCTTGCCATCGCGGTCTCGGCGGTCGGCATCTCCTTCGTGATCGGCGCCGTCGTCGGCTCTTTCTGCGGCTATGCCGGCGGCAGGCTCGACCGTTCGGTCGGCCGCTTCGTCGACGTCATGATGGCCTTTCCGCTGTTCGTTCTGGCCATGGCGATGGTTGCGGCGCTCGGCAACCGGATCGAGAACATTGTGATTGCGACCGCGATCATCAATCTGCCGTTCTACATCCGCTTCGCGCGCGCCGAGGTCAACGTCCGGCGCAATGTCGGCTGGGTGGAGGCGGCGCGTTCCTGTGGCGAGAGCCATTTCTCGGTGGTGCTGCGCTTCCTGCTGCCGAACATCCTGCCGGCGATGGCGGTGCAGATCTCGCTCAACCTCGGCTGGGCGATCCTGAACGCCGCCGGCTTGTCCTTCATTGGCCTTGGCGTCAAGCCGCCGACACCGGAATGGGGCATCATGGTCGCGGAGGGCGCCCGCTTCATCTCGACGGGGCGGTGGTGGCTGGTGGCCTTTCCGGGCCTCGCGTTGATGATGGCCGTGCTGTGCTTCAACCTCCTCGGTGACGGGATGCGGGACATTCTCGATCCGCGCATGCGCACATGAGCGAGGACTTGCTCGGGATCGACGATCTCCACGTTTCGTTCTCGACGCGGCGCGGAATGGTCGAGGCCGTGCGCGGCGTGACGCTCAAGGTCGAGGCCGGCGAGATGCTTGGCCTCGTCGGCGAAAGCGGATCGGGCAAGTCGGTCACCGGTTTTGCCACGACGCGACTGCTCGATGCAGCCGGGCGCGTCACCGGCGGAAAAATCCTGTTTCGCGGCCAGGACGTGACAAAACTCAGGGGCGACGATCTCCGGCAGCTCCAGGGCGCCGCGATGTCGATGATCTTCCAGAACCCGCGGGCGGCGCTCAACCCGATCCGCGCGATCGGCCTGCAGATCGCGGACGCGATCCTCACGCACAAGCGGATATCGAAGGACGCTGCGCGTGCCGAAGCGCTGGAGCTGTTGCGCGCCGTCCAGATCCGCGACCCCGAGACGCGGATGAACGCCTATCCGCACGAGCTCTCCGGCGGCATGTGCCAGCGCGTGATGATCGCGATCGCGATCTCCTGCAATCCCGCGCTCTTGATCGCCGATGAGCCGACGACCGGGCTCGACGTCACCACGCAGAAGGTGGTGATGGACCTTTTGGCGGAGATTGCCGCCGCGCGCGGCATGGCGACGATCCTGATCACGCACGATCTCGGGTTAGCGGCGCGATATTGTCGCCGTATCGCGGTGATGGAGCGCGGCCGTATCGTCGAAGAGGCTAGCCCCAGGACGCTGTTCGGCGCACCGCAGCACGCCTATACCCGGCGTCTGGTGGCGGCGTCGCCGACCGCGACCTCCGGGATCGCGGACCTCGTAACGGAAGAGGAGCGGGAAGCCTACGCGGCTGTCGTCAGCAGGCCCAGGCAGGAGCCCGTTCACGGGACTCCGCCGCTGCTGGAGGTGCGCAAGCTCGCAAAACGCTTCGACGAGGGCGCTGCGGCGGTGGCGGACTTCTCGATGACGATGGCCGGCGGTGAGAGCGTCGGTCTCGTGGGCGAATCCGGCTCCGGCAAGAGCACGACGTCGCGCATGATCTGCCGCCTGATCGATCCGAGCGAGGGCGAGATCGTGTTCGACGGGCAGTCGATCGGCCATGTGGCATCGCGCGACTTTCACCGCTCGCGCTTCCGCAAGGACATCCAGATGGTGTTCCAGGACCCGAACGAGAGCCTGAATCCGCGCTTCACCGCCTTCGATTGCATTGCCCATCCGCTGATGCGGCTCGATCGTATGCGTGGGGGCGATGCGCTGCGCAAGCGGGTGGAGGATTGCGCCGAGCGTGTGGGGCTGCAGCTGGATCTGTTGCCGCGCTTTCCGCATCAGCTCTCCGGCGGCCAGAAGGCGCGCGTCGGCATCGCGCGCGCCATCGCCTGCCGGCCGCGGCTCCTGGTGCTGGACGAGCCGACCGCCGCGCTCGACGTATCCGTTCAGGCGGTGGTACTGCAACTGCTCGATCGTCTCAGGCGCGAGAACGACATCGCGCTGCTGTTCGTCAGCCACGATCTCAACGTGGTGCGCATGCTTTGCGATCGCACTATCGTGCTGCGCAATGGCGGCATCGTGGAGCAGGGCGAGAGCCGGGCGCTGTTCGACAATCCCAAGACCGACTACACGCGCAAGCTCGTCGAGGCGATTCCGCATATCGAGACCGGGCCAGTGCTGGCGGCTGCGCTTTGAGGTCTCGCCCGGCCCAAATGGTGCGGATATCCCGCTGGCGAAGGTCCGGTTAGTGGCATACCATTTGCACGCCAATGAGCTCTGGTTTCACCTGTTCTTGGCCAACGATGGCCGGCATCACGGCACTATTGGGAGGATTTCATGGATCGCAGGACCGTATTGAAGGGACTGGCCGGCGCGGGCGGTCTGGCATTGAGCGGCCTCTCGGCCCCGGCGATCGCACAAGGCGCCTCCGCGCGCACCCTGCGCTTCGTGCCGCAGGCAAACCTCGCCAATTTCGACCCGATCTGGGGCACGCAATATGTCGTGCGCAATGCCGCCGCGCTGGTCTGGGATACGCTCTACGGCGTCGATTCCGCGCTCCAGCCGCAGCGGCAGATGGTCGAGTCCGAGGAAGTGACCGACGACGGCACCACCTGGACGTTCAAATTGCGGCCGGGCCTCAAATTCCACGACGGCGAGCCGGTGCGGAGCAAGGACGTCGTTGCGAGTCTCACCCGCTGGGCGGCGCGCGATCCGATGGGGCTGATGCTCAAGGCACTGCAGCAGGAACTCACTGCTGTCGACGATCGCACTTTCAAATGGGTGCTGAAGCAGCCGTTCCCGAAGATGCTGTATGCGCTTGGCAAGAACAACTCGCCCTGCGCCTTCATCATGCCGGAGCGCATCGCGCAGACCGACCCGTTCAAGCAGATCGGCGATTATGTCGGCTCGGGGCCGATGAAGTTTGCCAAGGGCGAGTGGGTCCCCGGCGCGAAAGCCGTGTTCGAGAAGTTTGCCGACTATGTACCGCGGCAGGAGAAGGCGTCGTGGCTCGCCGGCGGCAAGCAGATGCTGCTCGACCGCGTCGAATGGATCGTGATGCCGGATCCGGCGACCGCCGCGGCCGCGTTGCAAAACGGCGAGATCGACTGGTGGGAGAACCCCATCGCCGATCTCGTCCCGGTCCTCAAGAACAACAAGAACATCAGCGTCGACATCGGCGATCCGCTCGGCAATGTCGGCTCGTTCCGCATGAACTTCCTGTATCCGCCCTTCAACGACGTGCGGGCGCGGCGCGCAGTGCTGATGGCGATGAGCCAGGAAGACTATATGCGCGCGCTCGTCGGTGACGACAATTCGCTGTGGAAGTCGCTGCCCGGCTTCTTCACACCGGATACGCCGCTCTACACCGAGGCGGGCGGCGAGGTCCTCAAGGGCAAGCGCGATCTTGACGCTGCCAAGAAGCTGCTCGCCGAGAGCGGTTATTCCGGCCAGCCGGTGACCTGCCTGGTGGCGCAGGACCAGCCGATCACCAAGGCGTTCGGCGATGTGACCGCCGATCTCTTGAAGAAGCTCGGCATGAATGTCGACTTCGTCGCGACCGATTGGGGCACGGTCGGCTCGCGTCGCGCGCAAAAGACGCCGCCCGGACAGGGCGGCTGGAACATGTTCCACACCTGGCATGCGGGTTCGGACTGCATCAATCCGGCGCCCTATACCGCCATTCGCGCCAACGGCGACAAGGCCTGGTTCGGCTGGCCGAACAGCCCCGGCACGGAAAAGGAGGTCACGTCCTGGTTCGAGGCCAAGGGCCTCGACGAGGAGAAGGCCGCGGTCGCTCGTCTCAACAAGGTCGCGCTCGAGGACGTCGTCTACGCGCCGACCGGCTTCTTCCTCAGCTACACGGCCTGGCGCAAGAACGTCTCCGGCATCACAAAGGGGCCGCTGCCGTTCTTCTGGGGCGTGTCGAAATCCGCATGACCTTGCGCTGAAGCCAGATGCTATCCTACATCCTCCGGCGTATCGCCTCGACCTTGCCAGTGATGGCCATCGTCGCGCTGTTCGTGTTCAGCCTGCTCTACATCGCGCCGGGAGATCCCGCCGTGGTGATCGCAGGCGATCAGGCAAGTCCGGAGGATGTGGAGCGTATCCGTCAGAGCCTCGGCCTCGATCGACCCTTCCTGATCCAGTTCGGCAGTTGGGTCTGGCGCATTCTGCATGGCGATCTCGGCACCTCGATCTTCACCAATTTGCCGGTCTCGACCATGATAGGGCAGCGCCTCGGGCCGACGCTGTCGCTGATGATGGTCACGCTCCTGCTCACGATCGTGGTCGCGGTGCCGCTCGGCGTGCTGGCGGCCTGGAAGGCGGGAAGCCTGATCGACCGGGCCATCATGGCCTTTGCCGTGTTCGGCTTCTCCCTGCCGGTCTTCGTCGTCGGCTATGTCCTCGCCTACGTCTTCGCGCTGGAGCTCGAATGGCTTCCGGTGCAAGGCTATACGCCGCTCGCCCAGGGCGTCTGGCCCTGGCTGCAAAACCTGATCCTGCCGGCGATCGCGCTCGGCTGTGTCTACATCGCGCTGATCGCCCGTATCACGCGCGCCACCATGCTCGAAGTATTGCAGCAGGATTATATCCGCACCGCGCGCGCCAAGGGCCTCGGACAGGGCGGCATCCTGTTCGTCCACGCGCTGAAGAACGCGGCGGTGCCGATCGTCACGGTGATCGGCATCGGCATCGCGCTGCTGATCGGCGGCGCGGTCGTCACGGAAAGCGTTTTCGCGATTCCCGGCCTCGGCCGGCTCACGATCGACGCGATCCTGCGCCGCGATTATCCCGTAATCCAGGGCATCGTGCTGCTGTTCAGCTTCGTCTACGTCCTCGTCAATCTGATGATCGACGTCATTTATACGCTCGTTGACCCGAGGATCCGCTATTGACCGATACGACCGTCAATCCGCAAGCGCTGCCGGCGGGCTTCGTCCTCGCGCCGCAACTGCCTGAGATCCTCCGGCCGGTTACGATCCGGCGCGGCTTCGTCGGGCTGCTGCGCGGCCATCCCACCGTTGCCATTGGCGGCACGTTGCTGCTGTTGCTCGTCCTGATCGCGATCTTTGCGCCTTATCTTGGAACGGTGGATCCGACCGCACTTGCGCCGGCCAAGCGGACCCGCGCACCGTCGGCGCTTTACTGGTTTGGCACCGACGTTCTCGGCCGTGACATCTATTCACGCGTGCTATTCGGCGCGCGGGTCTCGCTCACGGTCGGCTTGTCCGTTGCGATCTTCGCCTCCGCGGCCGGTCTCGCCATCGGCATCGTCTCCGGCTTCATCCGCTGGGCCGACGGCATCTTGATGCGCTTCATGGACGGCCTGATGTCGATCCCGCCGATCCTGCTGGCGATCGCGCTGATGGCGCTGACACGCGGCAGCGTCGGCAACGTCATTCTCGCGATCACCGTCGCCGAAATCCCGCGCGTCTCCCGCCTCGTGCGCAGCGTCGTGCTCTCGCTGCGCGAGCAGCCCTACGTGGATGCGGCAGTGGCCTGCGGCACGCGCACACCGATGATCATCCTGCGCCATATCCTGCCCAACACGCTGGCGCCGATGCTGATCCAGGCGACTTACATTTGTGCCAGCGCGATGATCACCGAGGCGATCCTGTCCTTCATCGGCGCTGGTACGCCGCCGACCATTCCGTCCTGGGGCAACATCATGGCCGAGGGGCGGGCGCTGTGGCAGGTCAAACCCTACATCGTGTTCTTTCCGGCGGCCTTCCTGTCCGTCACCGTGCTTGCCGTGAACCTGCTCGGCGACGGCCTTCGCGATGCGCTCGATCCGCGCATGGCCAAGAGCCTCTGATGTCAAGGGGCTGATCACGATGGCGCTGCTCGAAGTTGAGAACCTCCAGACCCACTTCCGGACGCCCAGCGGCATCAACCGCGCGGTGGAAGGCGTCTCGTTCCATGTCAACGAGGGCGAGACGCTCGCGATCGTCGGTGAGTCCGGCTGCGGCAAGTCGGTGACCTCGATGTCGCTGATGCGGCTGATCCCGGAACCGCCGGGAAGGATCGCCGGCAGCATCCGCTTCGCGGGCAAGGACCTGCTGCAAATGTCCGACCGCGAGATGCGCGCGATCCGCGGCAACGACATCTCGATGATTTTTCAGGAGCCGATGACCAGCCTCAACCCGGTCCTGACCGTCGGGCGTCAAATCCGCGAGACGCTGATGATCCACCAGGGCCTGGACAAGCAGGCCGCAGAGGCGCACGCCATCGAGATGTTGATTCTGGTCGGCATTCCAGAGCCGAAGCGTCGCGTGCGCGAATATCCGCATCAGCTCTCCGGCGGCATGCGCCAGCGTGTCATGATCGCCATTGCACTCGCCTGCAATCCAAAGCTTCTCATTGCCGACGAGCCGACCACCGCGCTCGACGTGACGATCCAGGCGCAGATCCTGAAATTGATGCTGGACCTCAAGCACCGGGTTGGCGCAGCGATCATCCTGATCACCCACGATCTCGGCGTGGTCGCCGAGATCGCCGAGCGCGTCATGGTCATGTATGCCGGCCGCAAGGTCGAGGAGGCGCCGGTGGCGGAACTGTTCCGATCGCCGCGTCATCCCTATACGCAGGGCCTGCTCGGCGCAGTGCCGCGGCTCGGCTCGTCGCTGACCGGCACCGCGAGACGGCTGGCTGAAATTCCGGGGCAGGTGCCTGATCTGCGCAAGCCCATCGTCGGCTGCGTCTTCGCCGGACGTTGCGCGCTCGCGACCGATCTCTGCCGGCAGTACGCGCCGGGGCTCGAAGAGAAGGGGCCACGTCACGTCGCGGCCTGCCACTATGCGGCCAAGGGAGCGGTCGCGGCATGAGTCCCCCGCTGCTCCAGGTCAACGACCTCAAGAAGCACTTCCCGGTTAAAAAGGGCCTGTTCAGCCGCAAGTCCGAATGGGTCTATGCGGTGGACGGCGTGTCGTTCGAGATCGCGCGCGGCGAGACGCTCTCTCTGGTCGGCGAGTCCGGTTGCGGCAAATCGACGGTCGGCCGTGCGATCCTGCGACTGTTCGACATCACGTCGGGGCAGGTCATCCTCGACGGCCAGCGCATCGACGACGCCCATCCGAGCACGATGCGCCAGATGCGCCGCCGTGTGCAGGTGGTGTTCCAGGACCCGTTCTCGAGCCTCAATCCGCGCATGCGCGTGCGCGACATCCTGGCCGAGCCGATCCGCAATTTCGGCCTCGCCAAATCCGCAATCGACCTCGAGACCCGCGTGACCGCGCTGATGGACACCGTGCGCCTGCCGCGCGAGGCGTTGAACCGCAGGCCGCATGAATTTTCCGGCGGCCAGCGCCAGCGCATCGGCATCGCGCGGGCGCTCGCCGCCGAGCCCGAGCTGATCGTCTGCGACGAGGCGGTCTCGGCGCTCGACGTCTCGGTCAAGGCCCAGATCGTCAATCTGCTGCAGGATCTCCAGCGCGAGTTCGGCCTGGCGCTGCTGTTCATCAGCCACGACCTCGCGATCGTCGAGCACATGACCCATCGCGTCGCGGTCATGTATCTCGGCAAGATCGTCGAGGTGGCGCCGCGCTACGAGATCTTCGCCGCGCCAAAGCATCCTTACACCAAGGCGCTGCTCTCGGCGGTCCCGCTGCCGGAGCCGGGGGCCCAGCGCAATCCGATCATCCTCAAGGGCGACGTGCCGAGTCCGATCAACCCGCCGAGCGGGTGCCGCTTCCACACCCGTTGCCCGCTCGTGTTCGATCGCTGCCGGACCGAGGAGCCGACATTGCGCGCGGCCGGCCCCGAGCAGTGGGTGGCCTGTCATCTCGAAGAAGGTGCCGCGGTGGCGAGCGGCTAGCCGTTGGGGCCGCGGCGAAGCTCTGGATCGAGGCGTAGGGGCGACAATCGGGCAAGGATGGCACTCCGCTCCTGTTCTGCCCGACGAGTCAAAGACGTTTGCGACGAAAATTCATGTGTAAAAACAACCCCGTTCTTACTGTGCATGGGGTTGTTTTCGCGTTTTTGTTGAGCCGCCTTTCAGCCTTGGCGGCGCAGGAAGCCCGTGATCGTGACCTTGTCCCAGATGTCGGCCGCCGCAAACGGATCGGCTCGGTTGAAAGCCTCGACCTCGCTGCGGCCAGGCGCCTCGATCAGGAACAGGCTGCCGATCATGGTCGCGCCGTCGTCGGAGACCAGCGGTCCCGACATCACGATCTCGACGCCGAAGCGCGAGGTGTCGCTCAGGAAAGCCTTGTGGGCGTCGTAATTGGCGAGCCGGATCGGCAGCGCGCCGGCGCGGTCGAGGGCGTGAATGGCGAACAGCATGATGGTCTCCGTTTATGCGTCCGTTTCTTGGGACGGCCGCGGCTGCGGCCGTCCGGGCTTGTCGTGATGGGTGCGCCTGGTTACTTGCCGCCGAGCTTGCTGGCTTCCTCGAAAGTCGGGCAGCTCCGTTGCTCCAGCGGCACGTCGAACGGCTGGTAATTGTCCTTGGTGATCACGGTCGGCTTCAGCACGATCTCGGCAATGACGGGCTGGTTGCGCAGGGAGCGGATCGCCATCATGGTGCCAAGGCATCCCTGAAAAAATCCGTTGTAGTCGCCGCTCGCGAGCAGCTTGCCGGACTTGATCGCGTCGATCGCTTCCTTGGTGCCGTTGATGCCGATCACCTGCGCCTTGCGGTTGGCGCCGTCGAGCGCCTCGATCGCACCGACGGCCATGGCGTCATTGGCGGCGAGCACGCCGTCGATCTGCGCGTTCGACTGCATCAGATTCTCCATCACCTGGAGCGCCTGAAGCCGCTGGTAATTTCCGGGCTGCGAGGCCAGCAGTTTTGCGCCGGCGTTTTCCTTCAGCGCGTCGTTGAAGCCGCGGACGCGGTCGACATTGGTCAGCGAGCCCTTGACGCCCTCGATGATGACGATGTTGCCCTTGCCGCCCAGCGTCTTGAGCAGGAAGCGCGCGGTCTCGAGCCCGAGGCTGTAATCGTCGGCGCCGACGAAGGAGAGGAACTTGCCGCCGGCCGAGCGGTCGGTGATGTTGACGACGGGGATCTTGGCTTCGTTGATCTTCTCGACACCCGGCACCATCGCCTTGTAGTCGACCGGCGTGAAGACGATGGCGCTCGGCTTCTTCACCACGACGTCCTCGATCTGGCTGAGCTGCTCGGGAATGCTGTCGGGCTTGGTCGGGATGTACTGCAGCGTCTTCGCGTTCAGCGTCTTCGCCATGTTGTCGGCGCCGACCCGCACGGTCTGGAAGAACGGGTTGGTCTGGTTCTTGGTGAAGACGGCGATGGTCTCGCCGTCGGCTCGCGCTTGCGTGGTGAGCGCGGCCGCCATCAGCAGCGGCAGCGCCAAATAACCCAGTGTCTGTTTCATGTTGCCTCCATCCCTCGTTTTGCTTGTTGGTCGTTCAAGAACTCATTGCGTGCGGCGGCGGGTCTTCATGTCGAGCCAGACCGCGAGAATGACGATGATGCCGGTGACCAGCGGCTGCCAGTTGGCGCTGACCGACAAGAGGTTCATGCCGTTCAGCACCAGCGTCAGGATCAGTGCGCCGATGAAGGTGCCGAACACCGTGCCGACGCCACCGAACAGCGAGGTGCCGCCGATCAGAACGGCGGCGATCGCGGGCAGCGTCAGGCTTTCGCCGATGTCAGCCTCGGCCGAATTGAGCCGCGACAGGAAGATGATCGAGGCGAGCCCCGCCATGGTGCCGGAGACGGCGTAGACCAGCAGCAGGCGGCGCGCGACCGGAATGCCGGAGAGTCGTGCCGCGACCGGATTGGCGCCGATCGCATAGATCTCCTGGCCCCAGATCGTTCGCTGCGCAAACAGTGTTCCGATCCCGAGGAACACCAGCAGCAGGTAGACCGGGATCGGCAGGCCGAACAGATAGCCGCTGCCGATCTGGCGGAAGCCTGCCGGAAAGCCGTGAAGGGTTTCGCCCGCCATGTACCAGTAGGTGAGGCCGTTCAGCACCCAGAGCATGCCGTAGGTGGCGATGAAGGAGGGGATACGAAGCGCGGTGACCATGACGCCGTTGAGCAGGCCGACGATGCCGCCGCAAGCAAGTCCGGTGAGGATGCCGAGCGCCGGCGAGCCGGTCTTGTGGATCACGGTCCCGGCGATGCAGGCGGACAGCGCGACATTGGCGCCGACGGAGAGATCGAGGCCCGCGGTCAGCACCACCAGGGTCAGGCCGGAGGCGATGAAGAAGGTCAGGCTCGCCTGCCTGAGCACATTGAGGATGTTGCCGAGGCTCAGGAAGGAATCGCTGAGCACGGCAAGCACCGCACAGATCAGCAGCGCCGCAAGCAGGCGATAGAATAATTGGATCGCATCCTGCGACAGGAACGAGCGCGGCGGCGCGATGGCCTCTTTGCTGAGGTCGGTCATGCGCGGCTCCTGAGCCCGTCGAGGAACAGCGCGACGATGACGAGGACGCCGACGCTTGCGACCTGCACCGAGGACGGCAGCGAGATCAGGTTCAGCCCGTTGCGCAGCACGCCCACCGAGAGCACGCCGAGCACGGTGCCGAGCAGCCAGCCATTGCCGCGCTCGAACGACGTGCCGCCGACGGCGACGGCCGCGATCGCATCGAATTCGAGACCGAGGCCGGCCGTCGGGTGACCGGAATTCATCCGCGCCGTCATCAGCAGGCCGGCAATGCCGGCCATCGCGCCACCGATCGCATAGACCATGATCAGCAGACGGTTGGGTGACAGGCCGGCATAGCGCAGCGCCTCCCGGTTGCCGCCGAGCGCGAAGATGTAGGTGCCGAAACGGGTGTGATAGAGCAGGCCGTGAAACGTTGCATAGGTCACCAGCGCCATCACGATCGGCACGGGAACGCCCAGCAGCGTCGCCGAATAGATGTCGCGTACGCTGTGGGGGATGCCGACCACGCTCTGGCCGTCGCTGACGATCAGTGACAGGCCTTGCGCCATGCCAAGCGTGCCCAAGGTCGCGACGAAAGGTGGGATGCCCACGATGGCGACCAGCCAGCCGTTGGCGAAGCCGAAGGCTGTGCCGACGAGAAGCCCGGCACCGAGGCCGAGCGACATCGAGTGGGTGGCGAGCGAGACGATGGCGACGCAGAGCGAGGTCAGGGTCAGCACCGCGCCCATCGACAGGTCCAGCCCCTCGGTCATGATGATCAAGGTCATCGGCAGCGCGAGCATGGTCAGGATCGTCGACTGCACCAGCACGTTGGAGAGGTTGGCGACCGACAGAAAACCGGGCGCGATCGTGCTGAACAGCGCGATCAGCAGCACCAGCACGATGGCAACGCCGGGAATGCGTTGCAATGGATTGGGTTGAGAGACGACTGGGGCCTCACGCATGATGCATCCCCAGTCGCACGATGTTCTCCTCCGTCAGCTCGTTGCGCGCGAGGTGCCCGGCGACACGCCCCTCGCGCATCACATAGGCGCGGTCGCAGACATGGCAGATCTCGACCTGTTCGGACGAGATCATCAGCGCGGCCGCGCCTTCAGCGACAAGTCGGTCGATCAGGGCGAAGATTTCGGCCTTGGCGCCGATGTCGATGCCCCGGGTCGGCTCGTCGAAGATGAAGAGCTTCGAGCCGGCAGCGAGCCACTTCCCGATCACGACCTTCTGCTGATTGCCGCCGGAGAGCAGACCGACGGTCTGGCGCGCGCTGGGCGTCGCAATGCGCAACTGCCGGATCAGGCCGTCGGCAGTGCGCTGCGCGCTGCGTTGATCGAACAGACCGCTCGGAAACAGCTTTCGCAGCGCCGACACCACCAGATTGTCCCCCACCGACCGCAACAGTGCGAGGCCCTCGCTCTTGCGGCTCTCCGGGATCAGCGCAATGCCGCAGCGGGCGGCAAGATCAGGCTCGCCGGAGATAGTCTTGCCGTCGAAGACGATCTCGCCTGATGTCACGGGATCGGCCCCGAAGATCGCGCGCGCGACCTCGCTACGACCGGAGCCGACCAGGCCACACAGGCCGACGATCTCGCCCCGCCGCACCTCGATGTTGATGTCCGAGATTCCGGTGGAGGCGCTCAGGCCCTTGACCTCGAGCAGCACTTCGCCGGGTTCGTCGGCAAAATTGCGCGGGTAGGTCATGTCGACATTGCGGCCGACCATCATGCGGACGAGCTGGTCCGGCGTGACGTCGGCCGGGCGAACGCCGTCGATGCGACGACCGTCGCGCAGCACGGTGATGCGGTCTCCGAGCGCGAACACCTCCGCCATGCGGTGCGAGATGTAGACGATGGAGACGCCGTCGGCCTTCAGCCGCGCGATTAGCGCGAACAGCAGCTCGGTCTCGCGATCGGACAGTGCTGCGGTCGGTTCGTCCATCACGAGGATGCGGGCGTTCTGGCTGATCGCTTTGGCGATCTCGACCATCTGCTGCTGCGCCACCCCTAACTTGTCGACGATGGTTGACGGGTCGATGTCAAAGCCGATCGTGCCAAGCACGCGCGCGGCGTCGGCCAAAATCTTGCGGCGGTCGATGGTGCCGGGGATGCGGCCCTTCGGCTCGCGGCCGAGAAAAATGTTCTGGGCGATATCGAGATGGGGGACCAGCGAGAATTCCTGGAAGATCACGGCGATGCCGAGCTTCTGCGCGTCTGCGGCCGAGTTGATCGCGACCGGCTCGCCCTTGAAGTAGAACTCGCCGGCATCGGCGCGATAGGCCCCGCACAGCACCTTCATCAGGCTCGACTTGCCGGCGCCGTTCTCGCCCAGCAGCATATGGACTTCGCCGGGGAAGACGGCAAAGGACACGTCATCCAGCGCCTTGACGCCAGGAAACTCCTTGCTGATGCCGCGCAGCTCGAGGAGCGGGACAGGCGAGGAGGGCTCGACGGCCAATGCGGCGGTGCTCATGCCTGCGCTCCGCTTGCAAAGATCTTTCCGGGATTCATCAGGCCCTTGGGGTCGAGCGCGGTCTTGATCGATCGCATCACATCGACGGCCTCGCCGAGTTCATCAGCGAGATAATCGATCTTGCCGAGCCCGATGCCGTGCTCGCCGGTGCAGGTGCCGTCCATGGCAATCGCGCGGGCGACCATGCGAGCCTGGAGCGCCTTGGCGCCTTCCACTTCCTCCGGCCTTGCCGGGTCAATCAGGATCAGCATGTGGAAATTGCCGTCGCCGACGTGGCCGACGATCGGCGCGATGAACCCGCGCCCGTCCGCGTCGCGCCGGGTCTCCGTGAGGCATTCCGCCAGTCGCGAGATCGGCACGCAGACATCGGTGATCACGGCACGCGCGCCGGGGCGGAGGCCCAGGCCGGCATAGAGCGTGTTGTCGCGGGCGTGCCAGAGACGGCTGCGATCCTCCGGTGCCTTCGCCCAGGCAAAGCCATGGCCGCCATGGTCGGCGGCAATGGCCTGTGCGGCCTCGGCCTGCTCGGCGACGGAAGTCTCAGAACCATGGAATTCGAAGAACAGGGTCGGGGCTTCGCGATAGCCGAGCTTCGCATAGGCGTTGATGCCGCGCATCATGACGTCGTCGAGCAGCTCGATGCGCGCCACGGGGATCGCGGACTGGATCACGGAGATCGCGGTGTCCACGGCGTCCTGCAGGGTGTCGAAGCTGCAGACCGCGGCCGAGATCGCCTGCGGCACGGGATGCACCTTGAGCGTGATCTCGGTGATGACACCGAGCGTGCCCTCGGCGCCGACGAACATGCGGGTCAGGTCGTAACCGGCGGCCGACTTGCGCGCACGCCGGGCGGTTCGGATCACGCGGCCGTCGGCCAGCACCACCTCCAGCGCCATGACGTTGTCCTTCATGGTGCCGTAGCGCACCGCCATGGTGCCGGAGGCCCGCGTGGACGTCATGCCGCCGATCGAGGCGTCGGCGCCGGGGTCGATCGGAAAGAAAAGCCCGGTGCCGCGCAGCGCCGCATTGAGCTGCTTTCGTGTGATGCCGGGCTGGACCACGACGTCCATGTCGCTCTCGTGCACCGTCAGCACCTTGTTCATGCGTGCGAAGTCGAAGCAGACTCCCCCCGCGACCGCGGCCGCATTGCCTTCGAGCGAGGTCCCGGCGCCGAACGGAACGATGGGCATGTTCGCGCCCGCGCATAGCTTGACGATCTCCGCGACCTCCTGCGTGGTTTCAGGGAATACGACGATGTCTGGCGGCAGGCTGCGATAATGTGACTCGCTCTGCCCATGCTGATCGAGCACGCCACGCGCGACGCTCGCGCGCGGGCCGATCAAGCCTGTGAGGCGATCGGCCAATATGCCCGTGCTGACCCGTGGTCCCATCCTTGCTCCCTGTCTTGCCCTGCCGGACTCTTGTTGGTCCGCCGTCGTTCAGCTTAGGCGGCTCTTGCGCTGCTTGCGACCTGCTTCAGGCCGAAATCATAGTTGAGATGAAAATACTCGCTGTCCACCATGCGACCATCGGGCGCACGACCTGGCGGGCACCGCACAAATTCGCGGATCAGGCTGTCCTTGACGCCGAACACCACGTCGCTGTCGAGATACTGGTCGCCGGCCACGAACACATGGGTCACGAGTTGCTCGAAGCCGGGCGCCGAGATCATGAAATGCACATGCGCCGGGCGCCAGGGATGGCGGCTCTGGACCGCCAGCATGTCGCCGACCGTGCCGTCATGCGGGATCGGATAGGCGGCCGGCTTGATCGACCAGAAATTGAATCGGCCATTCTGGTCGGTGTGGAAGCGCGCCCGCATCGCAAGATCGCCGATCTTGTCGAGCTGCTGCACGTCGTAATAGCCGTCGTCGTCGGAATGCCAGACGTCGACGACCGCGTCCGCGAGCGGCCGTCCGTCGACAGTCGACACCGAGCCGGTGACGAGCATCGGATCGCCCTCCATCGGGCCGGAGATGTCAGCGCCGTTGTCTTTCTCGGGCGAGGCCTGCACGAAGAACGGACCGAGCACCGTGGTTTCGGTCGCGCCTTCCGGCACCGGATGGTTGATGGCGTCGACCAGCATGGAGACGCCGAGCGCGTCCGACAGCAGGATGAACTCCTGGCGCTTGTCGTCGCACATCTGGCCGGTGCGGGTCAGGAAGTCGATGCCGTATTCCCATTCCTTCTGGGTCGGCCGCACCTCGCGGACAAAGGCATGAAGGTGGCGCACCAGCGCTTCGCTGACCTGCTTGATGCGCGGATCGGTTGCGCCCGCGATCTGCTCCAGCACGGCGTCGGTGATGGTGTTCTCGTTGAAATTGCGCATAGATGCCTCCGTAACTCAGAGTTTGGGCTCGCCGAGGCCGGACAGCCGCTCGATGTGTTTGACAGTCGCGATGAAGTCAGCGTCGCCGTCGCCTTGCGCGACCAGCGAGCCATAGGTCTCCCGCACTTGGGCGGCGAGCTGAAGCGGCACGCCGACCGCGTGGCCGGCGCCGAGGATCAGATCGAGATCCTTGGCCATCTGCCTGCAGGAAAAGGTCGAGTCGAAATCGCGGTTACGCAGCGGCGCGGTCTTGTACTTCACCATCGGTGAGGCCACCGCGCTGTCGTCGAGAACTTTCAGAATGTCCTGCCAGCCGATGCCGCCCTTGCGCGCCAGCGCCAGGCTTTCCGCCATCATGGCGGCCGAGACAGCGATCATCAAATTGACCGCAAGCTTCGCATATCGCGCTTCCTCGCCGGGCCCGAGATAGGTCTGGGCGCGGGTGAAGGCGGCGAGCAGCGGCTTTGCGTTTTCGTAGGCGTCCTTCGGGCCCGAGACGAAGCAGCTCAGCGCGCCGGTGTGAACGATGCTGGCATTGCCCGAGACCGGCGCCCGCAGGTAGAAGACACCGCGCGCCTGTGCAGCTGCGTCGACCTCTGCGGACGCCTCGACGCTCACGGTGCTGGTCTCGATCAGGACAGTTCCGGCAGCCATCGCGGCGATGAGGCCGGTGGAGCCGAGCAACGCGCCGCGCAAGGCAGCGTCATCGGGTAAGGACGTGATGATCGCGACCTTGCCGCCCACGGCCTCCGCCGGCGAAGCGGCAATCGAAATGCCTTGCGCGCGCGCCTCGTCGAGCCGTGTCGTGCTCCGGTCGAACGCGGTCACGACATAACCGGCCTTGGCGACGAGCACCGACATCGGCAGGCCCATCTTGCCGATCCCGATGAAAGCGACGTTCTTTGGCGTGTCAGTCATTGTTGTTGTCCTTGACGCCCTCAGGCGGCGTGTCCCTGTCGTTCGATGTCGTGCACCAGCCGCCGGCCGGATTGCGCGAGCAATTGCTTTTTCGCCTCCAGACCGTCGGCCAGCAACCGTCCATTCCGCTTCTTCCACACGCCGCCGATCATCACGGCCTCGATATTGGCGAGGCTCGTTTGCATCACCACGGTGGCAACGGGATCGTGCACTGGGACGAGGTTGAGATCGGAGCAATCGATGATGACGAGGTCGGCGAGCTTGCCCGGTGTCAGCGAGCCGATCTGGTGCTCGCGACCGAGCATGCGGGCGCCTTCCGTCGTAATCCAGCGTAGCGCCTCGCGGACGGGGATCGTGGTCGTCGCTGGAATGGTGCTGGTGACCTTGCGCGACTCGGCGTTGTCGAGCGCCCGCTGCATCGAGAGCGCAACGCGCGCGGCGGAGAAGAGGTCGCCGGCCAGCACGGATTCCAGATCGATGCCGATGGTCGGCCGCACGCCGCGCTTGAGCAGCCGTCCGGTGATCGGGAAGCCGTGGCCCTGGACCATCTCGTTCTCCGGCGTCACCGAGAAGGAGACGCCGAGGTCGACCATCCGGTCCAGGAGCTCGTCAGGCAGGTCGTTGCCATGGACGATGTTGATTCCGGCGCCGACGAGGCCGGCCCCGATCAGCTTCTCCCAGCCACCAGGCGTCTTGGCGGGACCACCGCCCTGATGCATGGATGCGATCAGCTTGAACTCGCGCGCCATGCGGAAATCGTGCATGGCGACGTCGAGCGTCGAATAATGCGGGCCGAGGATCGCGAGCCCAAGTGTGACGAGGCCGTCGCGGTCGGCGAGGGGCCCCGCCAGCAGTCGCTCGACCTCACGGCGTGGATGCGGGATTTCCGAGAAATGCGGCTCGCCCGGTTTCGGTTCAGGTTTGGGCGAGCCGTGGAAGAAGGCCGCGCGGATACCGCTCTCGATCAGGCCGCGCACGGCGGCGTCGGTATGATCGGGCGTCGGATTGTTGTGGCACCAGTCGACCAGCGTGGTGGTACCTTGGTTGATCTGGTTCAGCGCGCCCACCAAGGTCGCGATATGGATGTCCTCGGGCCCGAACACCGTTGCGAGCCCGGCATGCATGCGGCGGAAATATTCCAGCAGCGTCCAGTTGGCGGCATAGCCGCGTAGACCCGTCTGCCAGGTGTGCATATGCGCGTTGATGAGACCGGGGATGACGATGCGGCCTTTGCCGTCGATGATCTCGGCTTCAGTCGCGCCGCTGCCGAGATCAATCGATGGACGCAAATCAACGATGCGGTTCCCCTCGATCAGCACATCGCCGCCAGGTAAATCGCCGATCGTGTCATCCATGCTGATGATGACCGCGGATTTGATCAGCGTGCGCTGCATCGAATCAAACTGCCGCTTTGATGGCGCCGGGCGGCTCGCCGGCCCAGGCGCGCGCGATCAGGTCGCGGATGGCGTTGCGTTCGAGCGGGCGCGGGTTCCAGTAGGCGTTGGTGACAGCGAGATCCGCGGCCTTGTCGATGCCGCTTTCGGGCATGCCGATGTCGCGCAATGCAACCTTCGCACCCAGCCGCTTCGCGAGCTCGAAGAGTCCTTGCGATGCATCGGGGACGCCGATTGCGCGTGAGATCCGCGCCATCGCATCGGGCACGGCCGGCGCGTTGTAGGCCAGCGCATGCGGCAGCACGATGGTGTGGGTCTCGGCGTGCGGCAGGTCGAAGGTGCCGCCGAGCGTGTGGCAGAGCTTGTGATGCAGCGCCATGCCGACGGTGCCGAGGCAGACGCCGCACAGCCAGGCGCCATAGAGCGCTTCCGTGCGGGCATCGCGATCGTCGCTTTTCGTGGCAATCGCGGGCAGGGCTCGGGCGAGCGCGCGGATGCCTTCCTCCGCCATCAGCGACGTCACCGGATTGGCATCGCGCGCATAGAGCGCCTCCACCGCATGCGCAATCGCGTTGATGCCTGATGTCGCGGCCAGGCTCGCCGGCAGAGTCAAAGTGAGATCGACATCATAGATCACCGTCTCGGGCAGGATGGCGGCATCGCGCACCGTGGTCTTCAGGCCGTTCTCGGTCTGGCCGACGATCGGCGTCATCTCCGAGCCGGCATAGGTGGTGGGAATGCAAAGCTGGTTGATTCCGGTGCGCAAGGCCAGCGCCTTGCCGAGCCCGGTCGTGGATCCGCCGCCGAGCGAGACGACGCAGTCGGCATCGCACGCCTTCATCGCCGCAAGCGCCCGCTCCGTGACCTCGACCGGCGTGTGCATCGTCGCGCCGGGAAAGATGCCGGCGTAGAGCGGACCGAGCGCCGCGCCCAGCTTTTTGCCTTGCGCCTCCTGCTGCGGCGTCGTCAGTACCAGCGCGCGCTTGCCGCCGAGCCGCTCGACTTCGGCCTTGGCGCCAGCCAGCGTTCCGCTGCCGAACACGACGCGGCAGGGCAGGTTTTCAAAGGTGAACGAACCGATCATGTGCCGGTCTCTTTGATGGGATAATCGACCTGGAAGCGTCCGATCCGCAAGTCGCCCAGCGCCTCGCGCACGCGCAAATGTTCCGGGTGGGTGGCATAGGCCGCGAGCGCAGCGTGGTCGGTGAATTCGGAGAACAGCACGACGTCGCAGGCGTAATCGACATCGCTGACATCGAGCCCGACTTCGATATGGGTGAGGCCGTCGATCCGTCCGCGCAAGCCCTCGAACAGGGTCTTGACCTTGACCCGGGCGGCGGAACGCTCCGCTGGCGTCTCCCCGCGCAGCCGCCACATCACGATGTGCCTGATCGGGCCCGACATTTCCCTGTTTCCTCGCCTGCTATCTTGCTTGTGTTTGGGCCATTTTGGCTTGCGGGATACGGAAATAAAGGTCAATAATCGCAAGTCTCTTTTCCTGTTTGCGAAAAAATGGACCGCCTGCTCCAGTTGGAAGTATTCGCCAAGACGGCCGAGCTCGGCAGCCTGTCCAAAGCTGCCGAAGCCCTGCGCATGTCGAATGCTGCCGCGAGCCGCCATCTCAGCGCGCTCGAGGAGCGCCTTGCGGTCCGGCTGATCGAGCGCAACACCCGGCGGCTGTGGTTGACGGAGGCGGGGCAGGAACTGCTGGAGCGCTCCAGTCGCATCTTGAGCGAATTGGCGGAGGCCGAGGACATCGTCAGCGATCGCGCGCTGTCGCCGCAGGGCACGCTGCGGGTCACGAGCTCGCTGTCCTTTGCGGTGATCTATCTGGCGCCGATGCTGCCGGCCTTTCGCGCGCGCTATCCGAAGCTCAATATGCAGATCACCACCGCCAACCGCTACTCCGATTTCATCGAGGCCGGCATCGACGTGGCGATCAGGACGCGCGAGCAGGAGCCGGATTCCAACATCATCGTCCGCCGCATCGGTCAGATGCGGCGTGTGCTCGCGGCTGCGCCCTCATATCTCGCAAGCTGCGGCGAGCCGGAACAGCCCGTCGATCTCGCGCGCCATAACATGCTGGTCTACAATCTCGCCAACGATCCTTATTCGCTGCGCCTGCGCAGAGGCAACGGCGCGCAGACTGTCCGCGTCACGCCGACGCTCGACAGCAATGACGGCCAGGTCATCCGCGGCGCCGCGCTGGCGGGGCTCGGCATCCTCATCCAGCCGCTCTATATCGTGCAAAGCGATATCGCGGCGGGCCGTCTCGTCCAGGTTCTGATGGACTGGGAGCTGCCGCTGCTGACGATGAACATCGCCTACCAGAACCGTGCCGGACTGCCCGCCAAGATCAGGGTCTTTTCCGACTTCCTGGTCAGCCACATCCGCGAGCATTCGCAGCCGGGGATCTGGATCGACGCGGCGAAGTGAGCGACATTTTCGAATTCAGGCGGCTTTGCAGAAGGCACATCCATTGAAAGCCAGGACATCCGGCACCGCATGGCGGCATGCCAACATCGGTCGGCTGCTCAACAACGCAGTGCGGCGCTTCGAAGGTCGTGTGCTCGAACTGATGAGCGAGAAGGGGCATGGCGAAACGCGGATCGCGCATGTCGGCCTCACACGCAATCTCGACGTGGAGGGGACCAGACTGACGGAGCTCGCCCGCCGCGCCTCCATGAGCAAGCAGGCGATGGGCGAGCTGGTCGATCAATGCGCCGAGCTCGGCCTGGTCGATCGCATCGCCGATCCCACCGATCGGCGCGCGCGCATCGTCATGTTCACGCCGGCCGGGCGCAAATGGCTCGATGCGTTCCGCGACGCGGTCGACGTCGCCGAGCAGGAAATGCGCGCCGAGCTCGGCAAGGCCACGATGGATGCGATCGTGAAGGGGCTGGCGGTCTATGGCTCGACGTTCGACACGCTCGACGACATCAGATAGTCAGGCTACTTGACGATATCATCAGGCGACCTTACCATGCAGAATAATGCTGGTAGGGAGAAGCGTCTTGGAAACATGTCTGAAGGCCTCGGTGCTCATCGTGGGCGGGGGGCCCTGCGGCCTGATGCTCGCCAACGAGCTCGGCCGGCGCGGCGTGTCCGCGATCCTGGTCGATGAAAAGCCGGGCACGGCATTCAATCCGCAAGCCAATGCGACGCAGGCGCGCTCGATGGAGCACTATCGGCGGCTGGGTTTTGCCGACGAGATCCGACGCGAAGGACTGCCTGCGGATTATCCGACCGACGTTGCATATTTCACGCGCTACACCGGATACGAGCTGGCCCGATTTCAATTGCCGTCATCGTCACGCGCGGGCGAGCTCGTCAAGGGCATGTCGGGCTCCTGGAGCGCGGCCGAGCTGCCGCATCGGGTCTCGCAAAAATATGTCGAGGCGGTGCTGCGCCGCCATGCCGAACGGCTTCCCGGAATACGGCTCAGCTACGGTCATCGTCTGATCAGCTACGTCGAGAGCGATGACGGCGTCGTCGCCCAGATCGAACGTCTCGATGACAACAGCCGCTTTGAGGTCCGGGCCGACTTCCTGGTCGGGGCCGACGGGCCGCGCTCCATGGTCCGGCAGTCGCTCGGCATTGTCTACGGCGGCGAAACCGGAACGCAGCGCGATTTCATGGGCGGCCGCATGCTGGCGGTCTATCTCCGTTCGCCCGGCTTCTACGCGAGCATCCCGCACGCCAAGGCGTGGATGTACAATTGCTTCAACGGCGACCGCCGCGCCTTCATGGCATCGGTGAACGGTCGCGACGAATTCGCGTTTCACACCCAGCTCCGGCCGGGCGAGGACGAACGCGCGATCACGGCCGACGAGGCCATGGCCGCGTTCCAGCGCGCCTGCGGCGCGCCGATCGACTGCGAAGTGCTGTCGTTCCTGACTTGGACCGCCGGCCACGCGCTGGTTGCGAATGCCATGCAGCGGGGCAGGGTGTTCCTGGGCGGCGACGCGGCGCATCTGTTCACGCCGACCGGAGGCCTCGGCTACAACACCGCGATCGAGGATGCGGTCAATCTCGGCTGGAAGGTCGCAAGCGTCGTCAGGGGTGTGAGCCCGGCGGGGCTGCTCGACAGCTATGAGGTCGAGCGGCGTCCGGTGGCGCTGCGCAACACCGATTATGCGCGTCGCTTTGCCGACTCGCTCGGTCTGTTCGCTCCCGCGCCTGAGATCGAGGACCCCACCGAGGCCGGCGACGAGGCGCGGCGGATCGCTGGCGTCTATCTCGAACAGCACGCCCGCGCCGAATTCAACATCCCCGGCATAACCTTCGGCGGGCGTTACGACGGCTCGCCGATCATCGTCTCCGATGGTAGCCAGCCGCCGCCGGACGCCGCGAACGTCTACGTTCCGAGCGCCTGTCCCGGCGGGCGCGCCCCGCATGCGTGGTTGGACGACGGCGTTTCCTTGTACGATCTGTTCGGGTTCGAGTGGACGCTGCTCCAGTTCGGCGAGGTCATGTCCGCGCATGCGTCATTCGCCGAGACCATCCGCGCGATCGGGGTTGATGTGAAACTCGTCACGCTGCCGAAATCGCTGCGCGATCTCTACGCCGCCGATCTCGCCTTGATACGCCCCGACCAGATCGTGGCCTGGCGCGGCAGCGCGTCACAGGCTGGCACGATGGGGCGCGTCCTTGCCCGCGCACTCGGACACAATGGGAGCGACAGCGCACGGCTGGCAAGCTGATCGACTCTCGCCGTCGCATCCGATCAGCGGCGGCGCGGCCAATAACAACAAGACAACAAAACGACAAATGACATCGGAGGAGGAAGCCGTGACGATAAGAGCATTGGAGGACTACGACGTTGCGACCGTCGCCACTGCCGAGCAGACGGCGAGCAGCCGCCGGCGTATCCTGATCGCCGGCACCATCGGCACCGCGATCGAATGGTACGACTTCTTCATCTACGGCCTGATCGCGCCGCTGGTATTCGATCAGCTGTTCTTTCCGAAGTTCGACCAGCTCACGGCGACCATTGCGGTGTTCGCGACGTTTGCTGTCGGATTTTTGGCGCGTCCGCTCGGCGGAC
This sequence comes from Bradyrhizobium sp. MI1.10, assembly GCF_055811035.1. NCBI lineage: Bacteria > Pseudomonadati > Pseudomonadota > Alphaproteobacteria > Hyphomicrobiales > Nitrobacteraceae > Bradyrhizobium > Bradyrhizobium sp. MI1.10. Next base: position 49,587 of record NZ_JBVVPN010000005.1, on the reverse strand, counting down.
TGGTGTTCGGTCATTTCGGCGACCGCCTCGGCCGAAAGTCCGTCTTGCTGTGTACGCTGCTCATGATGGGACTTGCGACCATGTCGATCGGATTGTTGCCGACCTACGCCAGTGCAGCCGTGGCCGCGACCGTCGCGCTCGTCATGCTGCGCTTCGTGCAGGGCTTTGCACTCGGCGGCGAGTCGACCGCGGCGATCCTCATGGCGATCGAGACGGCGCCCGGCCACCAGCGCGGGTTCTCAGCCGCGGTGATCCAGGCCGCAGGACCCGTCGGTGTCGTGCTCGCCTCGTTCGCGGCGCTCACGATTTCACGGCTGCCGGAAGCGGACCTGCTGTCATGGGGCTGGCGCGTTCCGTTCCTGATCAGTGCGGTGCTGGTCGCGCTCGGCGTCTACATGCGCCTGCGCATCGAGGAGAGCGCGACGTTCCGAAAGGCGAAGGTGACCGAAGCGGCGCCTGTGGTCGAGGCACTGCGGGAGCATTGGCGGCCGATCCTTATCGTGTTCTTCGCCGAAATGGCGCAGACATCCTATTTCTATTTGACAGCCATCTTCACCATCTCCTTCGCGACCCGTCAGCTCGGCGTCCAGAAGGACGTCATCACGCAGGCCGTGCTGTTCGCCAATCTCGTCGGGCTTGTTGCGATGCCGCTCATCGGCGCATGGTCCGATCGTATCGGACGGAAGCGTCTGTTCCTGACCGGAATCGTGCTCGCAGCCATCTCGATGTTTGCATTCTACGGTGTAGTCGCGAGCCGTGACACGATGTTGGTGACGGGCGCGGTGATCCTCGCCGCGGGGGTGATCCATCCGCTGATGTTCGGCAGCGAAGGGAGCTATTTCCCGGAACTGTTTCCGACCCGCATTCGCTTCACGGGCGTGTCGATCGGAAAGCAGCTCGGGACGGTGCTGGGCGGCGGCATCGCGCCGCTGGTCGCCACCAGCCTGTTTGCGCAGACGGGCTCCACCTACGCGATCACGGGATACTACGTCGCGCTCGCGCTCGCAGCGATGATCGCGCTCGGCTTCGCGCATGAAACCGGCAAGTCGCGGCTGCTCGGCTGAGCAGGCGCCATCACCAACATCAGGGAGGTTTTCATGGACGTCAGTCTTCTCATCAACGGGCAGGACCAGGCCGCTTCCGGCGGCAAAGTGTTCGAGCGCCGCAATCCGCTGTCGCAAGAGGTCGCAAGCCGCGCGGCCGCCGCGACCGCTTCCGATGCCGACGCTGCGGTGGCGGCGGCCTCCGCCGCGTTTGCCGCATGGTCGGCGTTCGGCCCGAACGCGAGGCGCGCTCTGTTGCTGAAGGCCGCAGATGCGCTCGAGGCCAAGCGCGACGCCTTCATCCGGATCATGATGGCCGAGATCGGCACGACGGAGATCTGGTCGGCCTTCAACGTCAAGCTCGCGCCCGGCATGCTGCGCGAAGCGGCGTCGCTCACCACGCAGATCGCCGGCGAGGTGATCCCGTCGGACAAGCCTGGATGTCTCGCGATGTCCGTCCGCCAGCCGGCCGGCGTGTGCCTCGGCATTGCGCCGTGGAACGCGCCGATCATTCTCGGCGTTCGCGCCGTGGCGACGGCGCTTGCCTGCGGCAATACGGTCGTGCTCAAGGCGTCCGAGATTTGCCCGGGAACGCACCGACTGATCGGCGAGGTCTTCAAGGACTCAGGCTTTCCGCCCGGTGTCGTAAATGTTCTGACCAACGCACCGGCCGATGCGCCTGCTCTGGTCGAGCGCCTGATCGCCAATCCGGCCGTGCGGCGGATCAACTTCACCGGCTCAACCCGGGTCGGCCGCGTCATCGCCGAACTCGCCGGGCGGCACCTCAAGCCGGTGCTGCTCGAGCTTGGCGGTAAGGCGCCTCTGGTCGTGCTTGACGATGCCGACCTCGATGCCGCCGTAGCGGCGGTCGCGTTCGGCGCCTTCATCAATCAGGGCCAGGTCTGCATGTCGACCGAGCGGGTGATCGTCGACGAGGCGGTGGCGGCCGCCTTTCTCGATAAGCTTGCGAAGAAGACGGCTGCGCTTCCGGCCGGCGACCCGCGCTCCGGTCCGGTCGTGGTCGGCTCGATGATCGACGAGGCGCCGGCCAAGCAGGTCGTGGCACTGATCGACGACGCGATCGCGAAAGGCGCCGTCAAGCTCGCGGGGGGCGACCGGGTTGGCACGGTCGTCCCAGCCACCGTGCTCGACCGCGTGGTGCCGGGCATGCGCATCTACACCGAGGAGAGCTTTGGTCCCGTCGTCTCGGTGGTACGCGCGCGTGGCGTGGACGATGCCGTTCGGGTCGCCAACGATACCGAGTACGGCCTCTCGGCCGCCGTGTTCGGCCGCGACGTCGCGCGTGCGTTGACGGTGGCGCAGCGGATCGAAAGCGGTATCTGCCACGTCAACGGCCCGACCGTGCATGACGAGGCGCAGATGCCGTTCGGCGGCGTCAAGGGATCGGGCTACGGCCGCTTCGGCGGCCAGGCCGGGATCGCCGAGTTCACCGATCTGCGCTGGATCACCATCGAGACCCAGCCGCAGCACTATCCTTTCTGATCGCGCAGCAAGCGAAGCCACCAGGACGTCCATTCATGAATTCGAAAATTCTCACGGTTCGGGAAGCGACCCTCGGTGTGCTTCGCTCCTTTGGCGTCGATCGCGTTTTCGGCAATCCGGGCTCGACCGAGCTTGCGTTCCTCGGCGACTGGCCCGACGACATCGACTACGTGCTCGGTCTGCAGGAAGCCTGCGTCGTCGGCATGGCGGATGGCTATGCGCAGGCGACGGGACGTCCGGCTTTCGTCAATTTGCACTCGGCGGCCGGACTCGGTCATGCCCTCGGCAATCTCTTCACCGCGTTCCGCAACAAGACGCCGATGGTCGTGACAGCCGGGCAGCAGGCGCGCAGCCTGTTGCGGATGCGACCCTATCTCTTCGCCGAGGACGCCGCACAGTTTCCAAAGCCCTATGTGAAATGGAGCGCCGAACCGGCGCGGGCCGAAGATGTTCCAGCGGCGATCGCGCAGGCCTTCCTCACCGCCATGCAGCATCCGTGCGGTCCGACATTCGTGTCGGTCCCGTCGGATGATTGGGCGCGGCCCGCAATCGCACCGCCGGTCCGCCACATCGCGACGGAGTTTGCGCCCGATCCGGCGGCGATCGTTCGGCTCGGCGCGGCGATCCGGGCCGCCAAAAAACCTATCTTCGTTGTCGGACCCGAGATCGATCGCAGCGGCTGCGTCGACGCGATGGTCGCTGTGGCCGAGCAGGCGAGCGCGGCCGTTTGGGCAAGCCCGATGTCGAGCCGTTCGAGCTTTCCGGAATTGCATCGGCTGTTTGCCGGCTTCCTTCCGGCAGCACCAGGAGGGCTCGCCCGCGCCCTGCGCGGCGCCGATCTGATCGTCGTGGTCGGCGCGCCGGTGTTTACTTTCCATGTCGAAGGACGATGCGAATTGCTCGACGACGGAACGCTGGTCTGGCAGATCACGGATGATCCGACGGAAGCCGCAGCCGCTTCTGTCGGCGACACCATCATCAGCACGCTCCCGAAGGCGCTGGCTGGACTGCTGTCGGCGATGCCTGACATCGCGGAGCGCGAAGTGCCGGCCGCGCGGATGCGGCCTGCCGCTCCTGCCGCGCAAAATCCGATTCCGCCGGGCTATGCGCTCGCCCGGCTCTCGGCGTTGATGCCGGGCGATGCGATCGTGGTCGAGGAAGCGCCGTCGCATCGTCCCGCCATTCAACAATTCCTGCCGCGGCCGGGTGCGGACAGCTTCTATACGATGGCGAGCGGCGGACTTGGTTACAGCCTGCCGGCCTCCGTCGGCGTGGCGCTGGCGCGGCCCGGTCGCCGCATCGTCGCCCTGATCGGTGACGGATCGGCGATGTATTGCATCCAGGCGATCTGGACCGCGGTGCAACGCCGCTTGCCGATCACCTTCGTGATCATGAACAATTCAGGCTATGGCGCGATGCGCGCCTTCAGCCAGCTGATGCAGGCGCATCGCCCGCCCGGGATCGACCTGCCCGGGCTCGACTTCGTGGCGCTCGCAAGGGGAATGGGTTGTCCGGGGCGGCGCGTGACCGATGCCGGTGACGTCAATCCCATCTTGACCGAAGCGTTGGCATCGATTGGTCCCGCGCTGGTCGATATCGCCGTCGACGACGCCACGACGGACTTGTTCAGCCACCCCCGCTAGCTGGCGGTGGAGGCACTGGTCCGCGGCGACAAAACGGCCGATGGCAATTTGCTCGTGAAGGCGCTGGTCTTGGGTTGGACACGCGATCCGTCGATCACCTCGAGCCGGCCGCAGCGGTTCAAGGTGTGCAACTTCCTGCCGGGCCATGCCGGTCCGGGCCGCAGAGAGTGGCGGACAATCTGCTTGAACGTCGTCGGCGACAGTTCGACGATTTCCGCCAGGGCGAGCGCTGCGCCGTATCCGCCGGCACAATCCTGGACCGGCCGCCACAATTTGCCATTGATGGTGACGAAATTCCCCGCAGGCCGCGTGCTCGCGCGGTCGATGAGGACGGGGTTGCTGGCATGCGGCAACCACGGGCCCATGAGGTGCTCGGCGTAATAGATCGCCAGCGAATCCGAATATCCGCCGGTGCCGTCGCGCCAAGCTCCGAACAGATAGTTCAGGCCGTTGTGCCGCGTGATCGTCACATCGGCGAGTTCAAGTCCCGAAAGCAGCGTCTCGTGCCGCTCCCATTTGTCTGGAAACCGAACGCATTTGTAAATGGCGACGTCCCCATTGGTCGAGCTCTCCGGGATCATCCACAACGCGCCATCGTCCTCGATCAGGAAGGGATAGGAGAGGTGCCAGGGCTCGTCCAGTACGGGCACGACCGCTCGGACCGGGCCCGTATCGTCGAACTCGATCGCGGAAATGATTCCTTTCCCAACCCGGTGATCGAGATCTTCAAAGAAGACGAATGTTCTTCCCTGCCATGTGATGGGGAAAGGATCGGCGTAGAAGTGATTTCCGGGGTCGGAAAGGACATTCCAGCGGGGCCCTGACAGATCTCCGGTCTGCCAGACGCCGGCACCATCATTGAAGCGCCATCCGACATGCCAATGCGGGGCATAGCAGCAGAGGCGATAGATCTCCTTGGCGATCGATGTCGCTAGGCCGCGCGCGACGTACGCCGCCGGCAGGCCGTTACCAATTCGGGCCGGTCGCGCCAGCTGCGGCAGGATGCGCGGCCGTCCCGACAGGATGGCCGCCACCATGGTCAGGGTTCGCGCCATGACCGTTTCTAGTCCGCCGCTCAGACCGGCCGCGATTTCGGCAGAGGGGTGGCCGCGATCGAGGACTGCACCGTCGACCTCGTCGACGATTTCGATCACCGGCAGATCGCCAGCGAGAATGGCGGCAAGGGCTGCGTTTTCGCCTGCGGCTCCATTGAACAGCGGACGGAGATACTGCCGGGCGGAGCAGTTCGGATCCCGCGCGGCACCGGTGAAATCGACAATGACGTCCGCTGTGCCGGTGCGAGCCTGCATCCGTTCGGGACTGATCTTCAGCCTGTCGGCGCCGCTGTGTTTGCCCTTGTGCAACACCAAACGTTCGAGCTCGAACAGCATGTCGAGACCCGTCGGCCGCGGCTCCGCCGTTGCCGTCCATGCGATCTGGACCGGTACATCCCGGAAGTCGATCGACAGCGTCTCGCGGGCCATCCACCGCCGCGCATGCTCAATTTCACAGCGAAACTCGATGATCATGTCGAGCCGATCCGTTTCCGAGTCGATCCGTTTAAATGCGCCCCGATCAAATGACCTGGCCGAGAATTCGAACGTATTCCTCCACCATGGCGTCCACTGAATAGCGCAGCTTCAGGCCTTTGGCGTTTTGTCGCAGTTCGTCGCTCAGTTTTTGGTCCGTCAGGAGCCTGGAGACGGCGGCCGACAGCTTGGTATGATCGGAGGCATCGACGAACAGCGCTGTCGGTTTTCCTTCGACGGACAACACCTCGCGCAAGACCGGGAGATCGGTGACGACCGAGGGAACGCCGGCGTTTGCGGCCTCCACAGCGGCCAAGCCAAAGGTCTCCGCCTGCGTCGGAAATACGAATACGTCGAGAGCGGCGAGAAACTCCGCCATCTGGCGCGGGGTGATTTCGCCGAGCAGATGCAGCCTGTCCGATACTCTCAGCTCATCCGCCAACTGCCGCAGCCGGGCCTCGTCGGCTCCCTGGCCGGCCAGCGCGAGGTGCCAGGATGGTTGATCCGGCAACAGACGTATCGCCGCGTCGAGCCGCTTGTGCGGGTGCAATCTTGCTGCGCAGCCGAGCAGGGTGCGATCCGGCGGCAGATTGAACTTCTGTCGCGCAGCTTGCTTCGTCAGGGTGAGCGCCTTGTCGTCGAAGCCGTGCGGGACATGCACCATGCGCGCGCGATAAGCCTTGGGGTAGCGCGAATACTCGCGTTGCATGTCCAGCGAGTTGAGCGTGATGCGGTCGAAGAAGCCGAGGCTGCCCATGGCGATGTCGGCCATACGGACCGGCCAGCTCATCGACAGCGCGGATGAAACCTGATTGGCGATGACAGGCGCGCGGCAGATGAGGCGCGCCACGCCGGCGCCGATGACATTGCCGAAGTGCTGAAACGTCAGAACGGCGTCGGGCCTGGTGGCCCTGACATGGCCGCCGAGCGTCCACAGCATTTGCAGCAGCGCCAGCGGATTTCCCGGCCGGCTCGACGCGCAATAGATCGTGTCGGGGGGCTCATCGAACGAATCCGACTTGCGGAAGAAGAACAGATTGGTGACCCGATAGCCGCGGGCGGTCAGCCTGGCGCCAAGCAGGCGCGAGATCTCCTGCGCGCCCGCGTTCTCGGCCTGGGTCTGTACGAGAAGCACGTGCGGCTTTCGTCCGCCACCGTTGGGCGGCGGGAGTGCTGTCGCAGTCGTCTCGCCCAACGCCTTGTTTGGCTGGTAATGGAGCACGGATCCCGACCCACTAGAGAAACGAATTTTTCACATTCTTAACCCCGTGCTTACCATGGAGGCCTCGCGCGGACACCGACTAGCAATAAACGGAGTTAATGCGCGCCCTGTCGCAAGGGCATCGTTCGCGAGGGAATTCCGCTGGTTCCCGACGAAATGAAGCGCGCGCGTTAACCAATTGGTCACGGCCGCGCCAGGCGCGGGTAACCGCGGATTAACCATAGATATTTACGTTGGAGCAGGCACTGAACAGTGTTCGCCAGTTGAATCCGAGTAAAATCCATGACGTTCGGTCGCCGCGCAGACCCGACAAGTTCCGGATCGACCGGTGCCGCCGCGTCGTGGCAGACGCGACATGCGTCAAACGGCGAGTCGCGCGAATCCGCCGCGCGCTTGGGCGGTGCGCTCACGGCCGCGGGTGCGCTCGCTTTCATGCGGAACAACGCTCGCCGCATCCTGACGCTTGCTCTGGCGATTTTTTCCCTTGGCGTCATCGTTCTCTTGGTGATCCCGGTGCGATTTGCGGCGACCGCGCTGGTGGTGGTCGATCCACGCGAGCAACGCGTGACCTCGGAGCAGGACGTTCTGCCGGGCATCGGGCAGGATAGCGCTGCGCTGCAAAGCCTGGTCGAAGTGGCGAAGTCCGACGGCTTTCTCAAGCCGCTGATCGAGCAGCTCAAGATTCGGGACGACGAGGACATTTCCGGGGGACATACCGACCCCGCGCGCCTGCTCGAGAGATTCCGCAACCGCCTCGACATTTCCCGGCGCGGGCTGACCTATGTCATCGCCATCCGCTTCACGTCGAACCGGCCGGAGCGGGCCGCTTACTACGCCAATGCCATCGCCGAGGCGTTCGTCGCCAGCCAGGGCCGCAGCCGCACCGATGCGACCGACGAGGCCGCCGACTGGCTCAGTGGCCGGCTCAAATCATTGAGCGAACGGTTGAAGGCGTCAGAGGACGCCGTGGCCACGTTCAAGCTCGAGCACAGGATCGTCAACGCGGGCAAGGATTCCACCACCCAGCAATTGCGGGTCACCGAACTGTCGCAGCAGGTTGCCGCTGCGCGCGCCAGGACCGAAGAGGCGAAGGCCCGCTACGAGCAGGCACAGCGCGACGTGAAGGCGAATGTCGACAGTCCCGTCAAGCAGGATCTGCTGAGCGCCCTGCGCGCGCAGCGGTCGGCGCTCAATGACCAGATTGCGCAGAAGCGGGCGGTGTTCGGCGATCGCCATCCCGACCTCGTCATGTCGTACAGCCAGTTGACCGATCTCAACAGGCAGATCGAGGTTGAGCGGACGAAGGGCATCGACACCGCAAAATCGGAATACGAGGCCCAGCGCGAACAGCAGAGGGCGCTGGAAGGCCAGATGAAGGCGGCGGAATCGCAGCTTCTGGTCGATGGTCAGGCACTGGTCCGGCTCCAGGAGCTGCAGCGCGACGCCGAGGCCAACAGAAACATCTACGAGCAGTTCCTCTCGCGCTCCAAGACGACGAACGAGCAGCGCCTCTTGCAGAGCTCCCAGACCAAGATTGCGTCGTCCGCCATTCCGCCGCTGCGCTCGACCCTTCCACCGCTGTCCTTGCTGCTCGCCGCTCTCGCGATCGGTTCGCTGCTGACATCGACGGCGGTCGTTGCCGCCACGGGACGCGGATCGGACAAATCCGCTCCCGATATCCGCGACCCCGAACCGGCTCCGCGCCAGCCCGCGACGTGGTCGCGTCCGCCCATTTGGGCCCGCATTCCCGACTTGGCGCCAGGCGAAGCCCCCAGAAACATCTGGCAAGCTCCGGTGTCCGCGACGACCGAACTCGATCTCGGTCTCCACCTGCGTCCGCTGCTGGAGCGGCTGGAGAAGGTGCCGGGACCTCGTGGCAAGGTCGTCCTCGTGATGTCGGTCGGGAAGCGCGCCGGCGGCAACACCGTCGCGCGGTCGCTGAATCGATGGGCGTTGAACACGGGGAAGCTGAGCGTGTTGATCCGGGTCGAGCCGGACCTCGGCGGTGCCGGGGCAGGGCTCACCAAGGGCCAAGCCGACGGCATGATCATTGCGGACTTTCGCAGCGTCGATGAGCTCCTGAGCGCCAGCAAGAAGCCCCAGCCACAGCCCGCGGACGATATTCGTTCGGAGTTCGATCTGATTGTCGTCCACGCCACCTCCCTGGCCTTGCAGCCGGAGGCGGCGGCGCTGGCTGCTCACGCCGATCTTGTCATGCTGGTCGCGCGCGAAGACGCAGTCGACTCGGCCGCAATGCGCAGGGCGATCGCTGCGCTCTCCCGGTTTGCCGGCGTGCCGACGGGCATCGTCGTCAATCGTGTGCCGGCCGGCCCGTCGGCGTCGCGTCGCGGCGAAGTGCTGGGGCTGGCTGGTTGACGCCACCGGCAACGGATTGCCGAGCCGAGCCGTGCCATTGCCTCGGCTGACCAGAGGTCTATTCGCCGGAGTCCGCGCCACGGACCGCGTAGGCGCTGGGCTTCGATGCCGAGAAGCGCAAAAGCCCCAAAATCGAAGGATCGACCCCGGTTCGCCGGCGACAGAGGATGTTGAGCGCAATGGTCGCCAGCGCCAGCGACACAGTGGCCGAGATCGCTGCACCAAGAACGCCGAGCCAGGGAATGAGGACGAGAAATCCGACTAGCCGCAGCGCTACGTTCCCGGCGATCACGGGGACGTACTCGCGCTCATAGCCGGTCAGCTGCAAGATCGCCGCAGAAGGACCGCCCGCTGCCTGGAACGCCGTTCCAATCGCGAGCACGATCAGGACCCAGTGCTGCGCGGCGAAATGCGGCCCGAACAGGTTGAGCAGATGGGGACCTCCAACCCAGATCAGGAGAAGTCCGCTGACCACGCACACCGCGGTCACTTCCGCCATGAGCCGCAACGTTCGCTCGAATTCCTGATGGTTCTTGCTGAAGTACAGCGAGGGAAGCCGACGTGCGCCAAAACTGAACAGTGCGGCCGACAGCATGGCGAAGATGTTGGCCAGCCGCGAAGCGGCAAAGTAAATTCCGGCGGTTGTGGGGTCCAGCATCCAATAGACCAGAATGACGTCGAAATACTGGTTCGCGGCTTCGAGGATGGATGCGACCCAGAAATGAAGCGCGCTCGATCTCCAGCGCGACGTCTCGGACCCCACCGCCGTGCCGCGGAAATCCGGCAGGGTTCGCGCAATCGCGATGATCTGTGCAATCAGTCCGACCGACATGGCAATCGTCATCACGGCGATCAATTCGGCGGGATCGAGCTGGCGATGGCCGAACATGATTGCAAGCAGGAACAGCACGACGCTGACGCGCCAGAAGAACTCCCTGTTTCCTTCTCCCATGAGAATGCTGACCAGGGAGCGTGCGATCTGGCTGCCAAGCATCAGTCCCGCATTCACGGCCGTGTAGGCCGACACCGCGAGAACCAGCAGCCACGAGGCGCCTTTGATGTTCGCGCCGATCGCCATTGTGCCGATCGCGATCAGCATCGCGACGGAGGAAATTTTGAGGCTCGATAGCAGCACGCCTTTGGTGAGATCGGGCTGATTTCCCACCCGATACTCGTTCAGAAATCGCACCAGCAGCGATTCCTGGCCCACCAGTCCGACGACCGCTGCCATCTGGGCGACCGAAAGCCAGGTCGCAAAGATACCAAACCCATCGGGCGACATCGTTCGTGCCGCAAGCGAGAACAACGCGAACGCAAGCGCGCCGCTACCAACCTTGAGAAGGATGGTTCCGGCAACACCGCGCGTCACGTCGCGCCGCATGAATTGGACGATGGATTCAATCATGGAGATTTAAGGGGCAACTTCCCCTGAAGAGACATTTCAGATTACCTGCAAAAGCCTAGCATGCCGAAAAACCGCGAGTGTTAATGGACGGCCTCCATGATCCTGCCGACCGCGGCGATGTCGCGGCATGCCTGTTGCTTCACTATGGAACATTGCTGATCCCATTGTCCCAGATAGAGCAAAGTGCGGCCTGATCGCGTGGCGGCATAGCGCCGCATCGACGGCCAATGAGGCGAGATGAGCCGCTGGAATGCGGACCGGCTCGCCGGGATTGGTCATCCCGAGCAAGCCGCGTGCCGGATCTCGTCGGGCCGGGCAGGTCTCCGCTGCATTAACCGAGATATCGAGAAATGATCGCGTTTGGTCCTGCGATGCGACATCAGGCGAGAGAATTGCACGGGCAATCATCGTTGACCGTTGGAGCCTGGACCATGACGGCGGATAGCAACGCGCCCGAGCCGATTGCCGCAGCCGGCCCTTCGACGATCGTCGCCGACATTGTGATCGTTGGCGGCGGCCTCGCGGGCTCGCTCGCGGCGGCCGTGCTCGCGCGGTCAGGGCATCGTGTCGCGCTCGTCGACAAGCGCGCGGTCTATCCGGACGAGTTCCGGGTCGAGAAAATTGGCGGCCATCAGCTGGAGATGTTGCGCAAGCTGGGCTTCCTCGACGCGCTCGACAGCGTCGCCTGCCGATATGATCAGGTGCTCAATATCAGGGAAGGCAAGGTGGTCGATATCAGCGTCGGCCGGGCTTACGGACTAGCCTATGCCGATCTCGTCGCCATGGCGCGCAGTCAACTGCCTGATCCGTCCAGCCTGATCGTCGACGAGGTCACTGCCGTCAACTGTAGCGACCATATCCAGCATATCGAGCTCGCGTCCGGGAGACGCATGACAGCGCGCCTCGTCGTGTTGGCCACGGGCATGGCGGGCGTTCTCGGTTACAAGCTCGGTATCAAGCGGCGGGTGCTGGCCGAGCGTCATTCGGTCACGTTCGGATTCACGATCGCGCGCCGAGACGATGCGCCGTTCGATTTCGAGGCGCTGACCTGTTACGGCGAGCGCACGGCGGACGGCATCGATTATCTCAGCCTGTTTCCCGTGCGTGCCGGCATGCGGGCAAATCTCTTCATGTTCCGCGACGCGGCCGATCCGATCATGCGCGAGCTGCGCCGCGAACCGGAAGCGACGGTGTTGCGCCTGCTGCCGGGTTTGCGGCCTTACCTCGGCGATTTCCACGTGATCGACCGGGTGCAGAATTGGGTGATGGACCTGTCCGTCGTGGAAGGACATCTCCAGCCCGGCGTCGTGCTCATCGGCGATGCGTTCCAGACCAATTGCCCTGCCGCCGGCACCGGCCTTGCCCGCCTGCTGGTCGATGTCGACCGCCTCTGCACCGAATATGCGCCGCGTTGGCTCGTGACCGAAGGCATGAGCCAGGACAAGATTTCGGAATTCTATTCCGATGTCGACAAGGTCGCGGCGGACCAGCAGTCGCTGAAGATGGCGCACTTCCGGCAGGCGCTGACGTCCCGCAACGATATCGGCTGGGACGTGCGACGGCGCCTGCACTTCCTGCGACGCAGGATCACCCACCGGGTCGATCAAATGCGGCCGGGCTGGCTCGCGCATGTTCGAGGCGCGCTACGCGCCTGAGAGCCGCACTCATCGGGGCCTCGCGCCGGTCAGCGCGTGGGCGTTGAGGTCCGGGTCGGCAGGAGCCGGAACTCCGACATTCGCTTGGCGGCCAGTTTGAGCCAGGGCGCCTGCTTCAGTGCGAACAAGGAAATGGCGCCCACGGTGCTGCCGGCCTGCGTGACCACCCACATCGGCGCGGGCTGTGCGCCGAACTGCTTCTTGTAGGGCTCGTCACCGATGGTGAAATCGAGCATCTGATCCCCGCGCTCAATGCAGTCCTTCGCGACTTGCTCGAACATCAGCGCGCCCAGGGACTGGCTCTTGTATCCGGCAATGTCGAAGGTGCTCATGATAACAAGGAAGCTGCCTCGATGGCAGAGCCCGAGCACGGCGGCAATCACCTCGCCATCCATCTTCATGGCATAGAGCCGGACAAAGGAGCCGAGGCCGCGCTGCGCCATCTCGGAATAGAAGCCGTAATATTCGGAGCGCTGGAGCAGATCTCCGTCGCCTTGCGCCTGAAAGCGCGGACCGCGGAATTTTCGCATCACGTCCAGCGCCTCGATCACGGAGGCGCTGTCGCCGCAGCATGAAAAACTCAGATCGCCCTTCTTCTGGAGCTGCCGGGATTTTTTTGCGAGCTCCTTCTGGTAGGAACGGTCCATCGCGCTGGCGCGCCATTGCTCGAACGGCGCGACGAGAACGGTCGCGTAGGCGTTGGAGTCCATCGCGGCGCGGCGGGGCGTAGCCAGGAGGTTCTCGATCGGAAGCCGTCCATCCGGGAGCTTGGTCATTCGGAGCAGATCGAACGGGCGGACAAGGTACCTGATTTCTGCGCACGCGCTCTCGTCCTTGAGCAGCTCGGAAAAGACCTGCGGACTGCACACCGGAGCCAGATAGTCGGAGACGCGAAGGTCGGCGAATTCGACGGTCCGTATCGGGCCGCGCCGGATCCGCAGCAAGGGCAGCACCATCGCAAGGGCGCCCGTCGCGCGGTGGCGGACCACGACAACCAGAGGCGTTGCGCCTGCATGAGACGCGAGCCTGGTATAGAGGGTGTCGAGCCAGAGCGGATGCTGGAACGCGGTGGCGGCCGAGTTGTCGAACAGCTCCGCGTAATCAGGCGACAGGAAGTCGAATCCCTGCTCGATGGCGATGTCGAATGTGTTGCTAGGTCTGTTCATGATAACCAGGGAAGCCGGATAGCTCGGGACCGTCGATCGAACCGGATCTGCGCTTTATAGCAGGGTCATTACAGGCGAGACACCGGCGGCGTGTGATTTGCGCTAATGCTTCAAGCAGAGCTCGTATCGTTACCAAACCGTTAATTTCTCGCAACGGCGCCGCCTCGCGGGGTGAAGATCGACCTGCGCTAGCGAATTATTAACCGCGCTTAAGGAAGGTCATCTCATGGCCAGCCTGCAGACCGAGGTGGATTCCGGGGCACCCGGGCGCGCGATCTGGACGACGCGCAGCGTTGGCGTCGAGAGGATAGCCAGGATCGCGATCAGCTGTTCGATCACCATCAACGTGGTCGCATCGATGGGCATCTTCAACGCTGCGCTAGTGCCGGCGGAGCTGAGCTTTCTGCAACAGGCCATAGCCCTTCTGATGTGGGCTATCCTGATCTACGCAAGTGCATTCGTGCAGCCGCGCCTGCGGTTGCAGGTCAATCCCGATCTGGTGGCGCTGGTCGCATTCTATGCCTTCGCTATTCTCTCGGTGTTCTGGTCCAGCCTGAGCGTCGCGGCGATCATGAAGAGCGCGGCGCTTGCGATGACGACGTTCGGCGCATTTTGCCTCGTCACGCGCGTCGACGTGGACGACATCGTGAGAGCCACGGCCCTTGGGCTCTTCATATTGGTCGCCGCGTCGGCTGTCTGTGCGTTGGCCGTGCCCGACATCGGGATCGACCACAGCTGGATGCACAACGGTCAATGGCAGGGCGTCTACGAATCCAAGCAGACGCTCGGCTTCGTCGGCGCGTATCTGATGTTCTTGGCCTGCTATCAAAAGATGACGGGGCAGGGGTGGCTGGCCTTCCTCGCCGTGTTCCTGTTGGCGTCGACATGTGTGCTCGCGTCGGAATCGCGCGGCGCCGGCGCTGTCGCCCTGGCCGCCTGCGCCATGCTCGTGACCTCGATGTGGTCGGTCGGCTGCATGAGGCTCTATGCGCTCCTGCCGTCGGTCATGTGCGTTCTGGCCGGACTTCTGATCCTGTATTTCTACGTGACGGGATACGACGCGATCCATATCGGCGATGCCAGTATCGATTTCACCGAACGAACCTTCATCTGGCATTACGCGATAAGCCATTTCAACGATGCGCCGCTGCTCGGCTTCGGCATCAACGGCTTCTGGACCATCCCGTCGATCTACGATTATTTCGAACAGAATCACGGCTGGGTGCTCGACAATTATCACAGCGGCTACATCGCGATCCTGATGGAAACCGGCTTCCTGGGGTACATGCTCTTTGCTGCGAGCGTCCTCCTGTTTTCGCACAAGATCCTTCATCTGATTTCCGCTCGCACGATCGACCGATCGCATTGTGCCCTCATCATCGGATTTGTCGTCCTCAGCTTTCAGACCAATTTTACGGAGACGACGTTCCTTCGCTCGACGATGTTCACATCGGTGCTCCTGGTGGGATTTTTCTTCGCGACGTGCAGGCCGGTGCGACCGACGGAATTCCAGGCTCTAGGAATGGAAGCGGTATGACCGCCACGCGCGCTCGCTGGTCGAGAAGCTTCAATCTCGCGGTAGCGGCGTTCTTCCTTGCATCGCTGTTCTCCCACGCCCACGGGGCCGAGCAGACCGCCGCCCGTTACATGCCAAAACTGGGTCGCGGTATCAACATTCTCGGCTACGATGGTATCTGGGAAGGCGGCCAAAACGCGCCATTTCGCCTGGACAATCTGACCGCCATCAAGAAAGCCGGGTTCGCGCATGTCAGGATCAATTTCTTCGGCTTCAAGTTCATGGGGCCGGGGAATGTCATGGACGAAATCGTCCTGAGGCGGCTCGACGCCGTCATCGAGGAGGTTCTCGCGAGGAAGCTCGTTCCCATCGTCGACGAGCACGATACTCATCTTTGCCAGCGCGACGTTTCCGAATGCGCCGAGAAGCTCAAGGCGTTCTGGCGGCAGATCGCCGAGCGCTATGCCGGAAAATATCCGGCACTCGTTTTCGAGGTGTTGAACGAGCCTGGTGGGGAAATGATGTCCGCCGGCTGGAATTCGCTCCTCAATGAATGTCTCGGCATTATCCGCCGCACCAATCCCGAACGGCCGGTCATCGCCGCCGTTCTCAACACCGACGAGATCCCTGTCGACGCGCTGGCTCTGCCGCCAGAGGACAGGCATCTCATCGTCACGTTTCATTATTACGCGCCGATACGGTTCACCCATCAGGGCGCGCCGTGGTCTCCGACTTTTTCGCGGATCGGGCCCCTGGACTGGGGCAGCCCGGAGGATGAAGCGAAGGCTGCCGCGGACTTCAGGAAGATGAGCCTCTGGGCGGAGAAAGAACAGCGCCCGGTTTATGTCGGCGAGTTCGGAGTGTACGAGCGTGCGCCATCCGACAGCCGGCAGCGATATTTGTCATTCGTGGCGAGAAGCGCCGACAGGCTCGGCTGGTCATGGGCCTACTGGCAGTTCGATCACGACTTTGCCGCCTTCGACAGCGCGCGTCAGGCCTGGAAGCCAGGTATTCTGCGTGCGCTGATGCCGCCGACGCGTTGAAGTCGGGTCCCAAGCCCGCTCATGTAACGGAAGGAGTGTCGGGCCTTGACCCGTCGGGCAAAACACCCGCCACCGCGTCAACCCCTCTTCGCAAAAATATTCCACTTTACCGAAATTCGGTTTTGACGTATGTGTCGTCCATCCCGGCTCATCCTTGAGGGGCGATCTTGTGGTCGTCACGTTCGCGAGCCGGGCTTGCGGTGGACGCGGCAGCGTTCGGGTACGAGTGGCCAAGGGCAGGGCGGATTGCTCTCCGTGAGCCCAAGGCTTCGTTCCGACGAGCGGCGCTGCTAGGCTCGTCTCGTCTGTAAGTTTCCGGCTCCGTCGACAGGGCTGGAAAAACTGCGGCGAAATGGCGAGCCGTGCGTACGGCAAAACCGTGTGGTCCTGGCCGTCGTTGCTACGGTCAAGCCCTAGCGAATGCGGCATCTGCGTCAACCGGCGCGGTGCCGGTGAATTTCGCGAAGGCGAGGGAGGCCAAAGAGAACTCGGCTCCCGGGAGAGCACGGCATAAGCCGTCCAACCATCGCGCAGGGAAGGCCGAGTGATTGGCTACACCTGTATGCTGCTGTGCGGTTTTCCTGCGTGTGCTTTTCGCGCAGCGGACCGCGGGGGCCGGCCGGCACCCGGCCTTCCCTGCGCCCTCTTGGACAAGAGGGTGGAATCACCAGGCAAAGCTCGGGCGAACGCGCCGCGAGGACGCGAAGCCGTGTCTGCGGCTACAGACTCCCTGTCATCGCCCGGCTTGACCGGGCGATCAGTATTCCGAGACAGTTTATGACTGAACCGAGAAGCCGCGGCGTACTGGATTCCCCGCTTTCGCGGGGAATGACAGTGGTGCTGGGAGGACGAAGCTGCCGCCTCATACGCCGTCATTGCGAGCGCAGCGAAGAAATCCAGTCGGCCGCCGCGGAGGGATTCTGGATTGCTTCCGCCTTCGCTAAAGCTTCGGCGGACACGTCGCTGCGCTCGCAAAGACGATGGGGAGAGAGTGGGGCAGCACGTCGTTCTAGCCGCCGAGTATCCGCCGGCAGGCGTCGACGAACACCTGCGCGCCGGTGACGATGTCGACGTCGGCGGTGTTCTCGGTCCAGTGATGGCTGATGCCGCCGATCGACGGTACGAACAGCATGCCCGCGGGCATGACGGCCGCAAGCATCTGCGCATCGTGGCCGGCGCCGCTGGGCATGCGGATGGATCGTCCGCCGGCCAGGGCCTTGCTCGCGGCTTCGATCGCGTCCTGGATGCCCGCGTTCATCATGGCCGGCGCGCCAGTGCGAATCTTTTCCACGGTGACGGTGCAGGGACCGTTCGCGCTGGCCTCGTCCGCCATGCTCCGCAGCAGTTGCTCCAGGCGGGCGATGACAAAAGGATCGTCGTCGCGGATCTGGAACAGCATTTCGGCTCCCCCCGGAATGATGCTGGGCGCGCCGGGATCGAGCGTGATGCGGCCGGTGGTCCAGACCGTGCGCGGCCCGCAGCTATCGGGGAAACGCTCGTCGATCGCGACGCAGAACTTTGCCAGCGCCAGCCCGGCATCCTTCCGTGCAGCCATGCGGGTCGTGCCGGCGTGATTCTGCTCACCGACGAAATTGATCTGGTATTGCCAGATGCCGACGATGGAGGTGACAACGCCGATCGCAAGGCGGCCGCTCTCGAGCGTGTCGCCCTGCTCGATATGGGCTTCCAGATATCCGACATGCCGGCCCGGCTCGGCGGTAGTGCGCGGTCGTCCTGCGAGCCCCATGTCGGCGAGTGCGTCCCGCATGGTGCGGCCGCTGGTACGGTCGCGTGCGACATCAATGTCGGCCTCGGTCACTTGCCCGACATAGGAGCGCGAACCGAGGAAGTGTCCAAAATGTCCCTCCTCGTCGCACCAGGCGGCAAGTTCGACCGCACCTTCGAGCGAGGGATCGGCATTGAGCACGCGGGCCGCTTCGAGCGCGTAGACGACACCGAGCGGCCCGTCGAGCCAGCCGGCGTAGTTCTGGCTTTCGAGATGTGATCCCGCCAGCAGCTTGGGTCCCGACTTTGCGCTGGTGCCGAAGACATTGCCGATGCCGTCGATCGCGGCGGTGAGGCTCGCGTCGGGTAGCTTCCGCACCAGCCAATCCAGCGAAAGCTTGTGCGGCTCGGAGAAAGTCGGCTTGTGCACGCCGGTCTTGTAGGCGCCGATGGCACGGAGCGCATTGAGATCGGCGAGAACCCGCTCGCCGTTTGCGCGTGAAAAGGTCTCAGGCATGCTCGGCAACCTTCAACGCCTCGGTGCGGATCTCCTCGACCAGCCGTTCCTTCAACTGGACGAATTCGGGCGTGGTCTTGATCTTGTAGGAGCGCGGATGCGGCAGGTCCACGTTGATCTCGGCCTTGATGCGGCCGGGACGCGCGCTCATGACGATGACGCGGCTGCCGAGGAAGATCGCTTCCTCGATGTCGTGGGTCACGAACAGCACGGTCTTCTGGTCGCGCTCCCAGATCGCGAGCAGCATTTCCTGCATCAGGGCTCGCGTCTGGTTGTCGAGCGCGCCAAAGGGCTCGTCGAGCAGCAGGATCTTGGGATCATTGGCGAGCGCGCGTGCGATCGCGGTGCGCTGCTGCATGCCACCGGAGAGCTGCTTTGGCCAATGGTTCTCGAAACCAGACAGGCCGACCTGGCGGATGAAGGCATCGGCGATCTTGTTTCGCTCCGCCTCGGGCACGCCACGCTCGCGCAGGCCGAAGGCGATGTTCTCGCGCACCGTCAGCCAGGGAAACAACGTGTAGGACTGGAACACCATGCCGCGATCGGCGCCTGGGCCGGTGACCTCGCGTCCGTCGAGGACCACGCGTCCGCCGGTCGGGCGATCGAGGCCGGCGACGATGCGAAGCAGCGTGGACTTGCCGCAGCCGGAAGGGCCAAGGATAGTAACGAAGTCGTTGTTGCCGATCACAAGATCGGTCGGCTCCAGCGCCCTCGTCGGGGCGTTGCCGTGGCGCGCGGGAAAGGTTCGCGAGACCTGTTCGATCTTGAGGATCGTCATGCGAGCCTCCAGGGAAACAGCCACGCGTTGAACGCCTTGAACAGGAAGTCCGAGACCAGGCCGATCAGCCCGATCACGATGATGCCGAAGATGATCTGGCCGGTGTTGAGCAGCGCCTGGCTGTCGGTGATCATGTGGCCGATGCCGGAGGAGGAGCCGATCAGCTCGGCGACGATGACATAGGTCCAGGCCCAGCCCAGCACCAGCCGCAGGATTTCCGCGATCTCGGGCGCGGAGGAGGGCAGCAGCACACGGCGGATGATGCCGCGGTCGCTGGCCCCGAGCGTATAGGCCGCCTCGACCAGGTCGCGCCGCGTCGTGCCGACGGTGACCGCGATCATCAGGATGATCTGGAACACCGAGCCGATGAAGATGACGAGCAGCTTCTGCAGCTCGCCGATGCCGGCCCACAGGATCAGGAGGGGAATGAAAGCGGAGGCCGGCAGATAGCGCGCAAAGGAGACGAACGGTTCAAGGAATGCCTCGACCGGCTTGTAGGCCCCCATCAGCACGCCGAACGGCACGGCGATGATGGCGGCCAGTACGAAGCCGCCGACGACGCGCCAGATCGTCATGCCGATGTCGAACAGGAAGCCCTGTTTGACGATCAGATCGACGCCTTCCTGCACCATGGTCAGCGGGTTGGCGAGGAACACTTTCGACACGTGGCCGCCGAAGGTTGCCCAGGACCAGAGGGCAACGAACACCACGAAGAACGCAAGGCCGTAAGCCACGCGCTGCCTTGACGTCACGGGATCGAGGGGACGCATCAAACTGTGTATCCGGGTGGTGAACAAGTCTACCGGCCCCGCCGCGAGACGGGGCCGGCGGCTCCTGGGAGATTTACTTGATGTAGCTCGCGTCGAAGAGATCCTCGACCTTCGGCGCGGCCTTGATGATGCCGATCTCCAGCAGGAGGTCGGCAGCCTCCTTGTTGAAGGTCAGGAAGTCGCCGGCGAAGAATTTCTGGTTCGCGGCCTTGTCCTGCCAGCGCAGATACTTCGCCGAGTTGCCGAATGCCTCGCCGCTCTGCTTCACGTCGGCGCCCATGATCTCGTAGGCCTTGGCCTGGTCCTTGGCGATCATATCGAGGGCCTCGAAATAGCTGTCGGCGAGCGCCTTGGCGGCCTTCGGGTTCTCGGTGAGGAATTTCGGCGTGCAGCCGAACGTGTCCATGACCATCGGATAGTCGAGCGTGGTGGCGATGATCTTGCCCTTGTCGGGGGCGGCACGAACCGTCGACAGATACGGCTCGTAGGTCATCGCGGCATCGTTCTGGCCGGAGACGAAGGCCTGCGCGGCCGCGGCCGGCTCGAGGTTCACGACGGTGACGTCCTTCACCGACAGGCCGTTCTTCTTGAGCATCCAGGCCAGCGCGAAATAGGGCGAGGTGCCGGGCGCGGAAGCCGCAACCGTCTTGCCCTTCAGATCCTTGATCGCGGCGAGCTCGTTCCGCACGGCCATGCCGTCGGCGCCGTAGCTCTTGTCGAGCTGGAAGATCTGCTTGGTCGCGACGCCGTTGGCGTTCCAGGAGATCCAGGTCTCCACGGTCGTTGCCGCGCACTGGACGTCGCCGGACGCGATCGCGAGATGGCGATCCTTCTGCGGAATCTTCTTGATGGTGACGTCGAGGCCGTTCTTCTTGAAGATGCCGGCCTCCTTCGCCAGCGTCAGCGGCGCGAAGCCGGTCCATCCGGAGATGCCGACGCCGACCTTGACGTCGTCGGCGAGCGCGGGGGTGGAGACCGTAAGCGCAATGACTGCCGCAAATACTTTCGAACTACGCATGATTGTCGTCCTCTTGCCGATCGATGGATTGACGTCCTGTTGATCATTGTCAGTCCCAATGGACCGTTGCCCGAAACGTTGCACGATTTGTGCCGACATCGTCCTCTCAACCTCCCTTGAATCGGGCGACAAGGCGGTGAGAGTCACCGGGATAGAGCAGCCGCACGGCGGTGATCGTGCGCGCGCTGCGCCAGGTATAGCGGTCGATCACGAGGCAGGGTGCGCCGACGGCGATGTCGAGCGCTTCGGCCGTGCGATCGTCCGCAACGATAGCGCTGATCGTATGCTCTGCCTCTGTCCATGGAACATGGTGAAGCAGCCATGAGCCGGGTGGCTCACGCGAAAAATCCGCGGTCGCCGCATCCGGCACCGACGCGAGATCGATCAGTCTGTCCTCGACGGCGAAAGGCACGTTGTCGGCGCTGTGGCGGCAGGTGATCGCGACCACCTTGCCCGCCTTCTTGACGCCGAGGCGGTCGCGGTCGGCAGCGGTTGCGGCGCGGAGCTTGCGACCGATCAGCTCGTAGCCGTAAGCGCGCCCAAGCCCGGTGATCTCTGCGCGCATGTCGGCGATCTTGAGCACGGCCGACTGGTGTTGCGGCCGGCGGACGAAGGAGCCGGCACGTCGCCGCCGCTCGATCAGGTCGGCTTGGGCGAGCTCCGACAGCGCCTTGTTCACGGTCATGCGCGAGCAGCCGTAGCGCGCGACCAGTTCGTGCTCGAACGGGATGCGATGGCCCGGCGGCCATTCCCCGGTCAGGATGCGCTTCTCGATGTCGGCGCGGATCCGTTTGTAGAGCGTCGGCTTGTCGGCGGCATCTGTGGCGAGGCTCATGCGACGAGCCTCCGGACCGACGCGTTGAAGCGTTCGCGTGCGGTCTGGCGCAGCCGGTGCCGTCCGCCCTCGACGACCTTGTCGCCGCCGGCCCAGACGCAATCGACCGCACCGCTGCCTGCGGCAAAGATCCAGCCGTCGATGACGGCGTCGCGCGCGCGCCCCGCCAGCGAGGGATGCGTGGTGTCGAGCGTGACGATGTCGGCGCGCGCACCTGGCGTGAGACCGACTGACATCTGTGCTAGTGCCCGCGCGCCGCCTGAAAGCGCATGATCGAACAGGGCGCGTCCCGTCGAGCGGCCTGCGCCGGCGGAGAGCACGTTGCGCTCGCGGTGCTTGAGCCGTTGGCCGTATTCGAGCTGGCGCAGCTCGTCGGCGACGCCGACCAGCACATTGGAATCCGTGCCAATGCCAAAGGCACCGCCGGCACCGACGAATTCGCGAGCCGAGAAAATGCCGTCGCCAAGGCTTGCCTCGGTGACAGGGCAGAGTCCCGCGACCGCGCCAGTCTTGGCGAATGCAGTGACTTCTTCATCCGTCGTGTGGGTCGCGTGGATGAGGCACCAGCGTCGGTCGACTGGCGCGTGCTCAAGCAGCCATTGCACTGGACGCTGTCCAGACCAGGCCAGGCAATCCTCGACCTCCTTCACCTGCTCGGCGGCATGAATGTGCACCGGGCCGCCGTCCGCGAGCGGAATGATCGCTGCAAGCTCGGCCGGCGTCACAGCGCGCAAACTGTGCGGCGCGATACCGATATTTGCGCCCGGCAATTGTTCAATCGCCTTGCGCGAGGCGCTCACCAGCGCGGCGAACTGATCAACCGTACAGATGAAGCGGCGCTGGTCGGCATGCGGTGCTGCGCCACCAAATGAGCCGTGCGCATAAAAACTCGGCAGCAATGTCAGTGCAATACCCGAGGCTTCGGCGGCCTGCGCGATGCGTGCGGCTATTTCGCCGATGTCGGCGTAGGGCGAGCCATCGCGGTCATGATGCAGATAATGGAATTCGCCGACGCGGGTAAAACCCTGCTCCAGCATCTCGACATAAAGCAGTGTCGCGACCGCTGCGACGTCGTCAGGCGTCATCGCCAGCGCGAAGCGGTACATCGCCTCGCGCCAGGTCCAGAAGGTGTCGGTGCTGTCGCCGCGCAGTTCTGCGAGACCCGCCATGCCGCGCTGGAAGGCGTGGCTGTGCAGGCTCGCAAGTCCCGGAAGCGCGATGTCGTGGTGTTCGTCCCCGGAGGCCGGGGCCACGCCCGGCGTCACCTCGGCGATCGCGCCGGCGGTGATCACCACCTGCACGTCATTGGCCCAGCCCGAGGGCAGGAGCGCGGAGGCGAAATGCAGTCGTGTCATGTTTCCATGCCGGCTGGACAGAACCGCGACACGATTATATGTCTAGACATATAAGTCAAGCATCCCAGGGCGCAGGGGCATCCGCGAAGGGACAGTTGCATGGCAGAGCGCTTCGACCGGATCTGGTATAACGCCCGGCTCGCCACGATGCGGGCCGACCGCCCCGATCTTGGTGAGATCGAGCATGGCGTGATCGCCGCGCGCGCCGGCCGTATCGTCTATGCAGGTGCGCAGACTGATTTTCCGGCGGATGCCGATGCAGCCGAACGGATCGATTGCGGAGGGCGCTGGATCACGCCCGGTCTCGTCGATTGTCACACCCATCTGGTCTATGGCGGCAACCGCGCCCATGAATTCGAGCTGCGCCTGAAGGGCGCGAGCTACGAGGAGATCGCGCGCGCCGGCGGCGGTATCGTCTCGACAGTGGCCGCGACGCGCAAGGCAAGCGAGGCCGAGCTCGTAGCACACGCGCTGCCGCGGCTCGATGCGCTGATTGCCGAGGGTGCCACCACGGTCGAGATCAAGTCCGGCTACGGCTTGGATACCGAGACCGAGATGCGGCAGCTGGCCGCCGCGCGAAGCCTCGGCTGTCAGCGGTCGGTCGCGATCCGCACATCCTTCCTCGGCGCGCATGCGCTGCCGATCGAGGCGGAGGGCGACAAGGATCGTTACATCGATCTCGTCTGCAGGGAGATGTTGCCTGCGATTGCAAAGGCCGGCCTGGCCGATGCCGTCGATGCCTTCATGGAGGGGATTGCATTTTCCGGCGAGCAGACGGCGCAGGTGTTCGAGACAGCGGGGCGGCTTGGACTGCCGGTCAAGCTGCATGCCGACCAGCTCTCGAACCTCGGCGGCGCTGCGCTTGCCGCGAAATTCTCGGCGCTATCGGCTGATCACCTCGAGCACACCGACGAAGCCGGTGCAGCGGCGATGGCAAAAGCTAAAACGGTGGCCGTGCTGCTGCCCGGCGCCTTCTACTTCATCCGCGAGACGCAAAAACCGCCGGTCGAGGCGTTCCGCAAGCACGGCGTTGCCATGGCGCTTGCGACCGACTGCAATCCGGGCAGCTCGCCGCTGACTTCGCTCCTGCTTGCCATGAACATGGGCGCGACGCTGTTCCGGATGAATGTGGCCGAATGCCTTGCCGGCGTCACCCGGGAAGGCGCGCGAGCGCTCGGCGTGCTCCATGATACCGGCACGTTAGAGGCAGGCAAATGGTGTGATCTTGCGATCTGGGACATCGAGTGCCCCGCCGAGCTGGTCTACCGTATCGGCTTCAATCCGCTGCACCGCCGGGTGTGGAGGGGACAATGACGGAGAAGCGCGCGCCGACGCTCCCGTGTACGGGATCAACACCGGCTTCGGCAAACTTGCCTCGAAGCGCATTCCGCCGGACCAGACCGCGCTGCTCCAGCGCAACCTCATCGTCTCGCATTGCTGCGGCGTCGGTGCGGCGACGCCCGAGCCCATCGTCCGCCTGATGATGGCACTGAAGATCATCTCGCTCGGGCGCGGCGCCTCCGGCGTGCGCCGCGAGGTGATCGAGCAGCTGCAGGCCATGCTGGCGCGGCGCGTCTCACCGCTGGTGCCGCAGCAGGGTTCGGTCGGCGCTTCCGGTGACCTCGCGCCGCTCGCGCATATGACCGCCGTGATGATCGGCGAAGGGCAGGCGATCGTCGATGGCAAGATCGTATCGGGCCGCGAGGCGCTCGCCGCGGCCGGCCTGCCGCCACTGACGCTCGGTCCCAAGGAAGGGCTCGCGCTGATCAACGGCACGCAATTCTCCACTGCCTACGCCGTCTCCGGCGTGCTGCGCGCATTTCGCCTGGCCCGCGCCGCGCTCGTCACCGGCGCGCTGTCGGTCGATGCGGCGATGGCCTCGACGGCGCCGTTCCGCCCCGAAATCCAGGCGCTGCGCGGCCATTCGGGACAGATCGCGGCCGCGGCAGCCTTGATGGCGCTGCTCGAGGGCAGCGACATCCGCCTGTCGCATCTCGAAGGCGACGAGCGCGTGCAGGATCCCTATTGCCTGCGCTGCCAGCCGCAGGTCGCGGGCGCGGCGCTCGACCTGATCGTGCAGGCGGCGCGGACGCTGATCGTCGAGGCCAATGCCGTCACCGACAATCCGCTCGTGCTGGTCGAGACCGGCGAGATCGTCTCCGGCGGAAACTTCCATGCCGAACCGGTGGCCTTTGCCGCGGATACCATCGCGCTTGCGCTGTCGGAAATCGGTGCGATCAGCGAGCGGCGCATCGCGACGCTGGTCGATCCCGCGCTCAATTTCGGCCTGCCGCCGTTCCTCACTCCCGATCCCGGTATCAATTCCGGCTTCATGATCGCCGAGGTGACGGCGGCCGCGCTCTATGCCGAGAACAAGCAGCGCGCGGCCGCCTGCTCGATCGACTCGACGCCGACCAGTGCCAACCAGGAAGACCACGTCTCGATGGCCGCGCATGCCGCACGGCGGCTGTCCGATATGGCCGACAATCTCGCTGCCATCCTCGGCATCGAGTTCCTGGTCGCCGCCCAGGGCATCACGCTACGCGCGCCGCATGCGACGAGTGCGCCGCTCGTTGCCGTCATTGCGGCACTGCGCGAGCAGGTAGCGCCGCTCGGCGCAGACCGCTACATGGCCGGCGATCTCGCCAAGGCTGCAGCGATGATCGAGGCCGACGCGCTGCCGGCTGCGGCGCTCGCCGTACTTTCAACCGACCCGTTTCCGACGCTTGCCTGACGAGGTGTTCCGCATGAACCGCCGACTGGACAATGACCGCACCATCCGCGCGCCCCGCGGCAGCGAAATCAGCGCCAAGAGCTGGCTGACGGAAGCGCCCTTGCGCATGCTCATGAACAATCTCGATCCCGACGTTGCAGAACGTCCGAGCGAGCTCGTGGTCTATGGCGGCATCGGCCGCGCCGCGCGCGACTGGGAGAGCTTTGACCGGATCATTGCGACGTTGCGCAAGCTCGAAGCCGACGAGACGCTGCTGGTCCAGTCCGGCAAGCCGGTCGGCGTGTTCCGCACCCATGCTGACGCGCCGCGCGTCCTGATCGCCAACTCCAACATCGTGCCGCACTGGGCGACGCTCGATCATTTCAACGAGCTCGATCGCAAGGGCCTGATGATGTACGGCCAGATGACGGCGGGTTCCTGGATCTATATCGGCAGCCAGGGCATCGTGCAGGGCACCTACGAGACTTTTGTTGAGGTCGGGCGTCGCCATTACGGCGGCAGCCTCGCCGGCAAATGGATTCTGACGGCCGGTCTCGGCGGCATGGGCGGCGCGCAGCCGCTGGCTGCGACCATGGCGGGAGCCTCGATGCTGGCAGTCGAATGCCAGCCGAGCCGCATCGAGATGCGTCTGCGCACCGGTTATCTCGATCGCCAGGCCGCCACGCTCGACGAGGCACTTGCGATCACGGCGGAGGCGGCCAAGACGAAGAAGGCGGTCTCGGTCGGTCTGCTCGGCAATGCCGCGGAGATTTTTCCCGAGCTGGTCCGCTGCGGCGTCAGGCCCGATATCGTCACCGACCAGACCAGCGCGCACGATCCGATCAACGGCTATTTGCCGAAGGGCTGGACGCTCGCGGAGTGGGAAGCCACGCGCGCCGCCGACCCCAAGGCCGTGGAGCGCGCCTCGAAAACCTCGATGGTCGAGCACGTCCAGGCCATGCTGGATTTCCATGCGCAAGGCATCCCGACCCTCGACTACGGCAACAACATCCGCCAGATGGCCCAGGACATGGGCCTGAAGAATGCCTTCGATTTTCCGGGCTTTGTCCCCGCCTATATCCGTCCGTTGTTCTGCCGCGGCGTCGGGCCGTTCCGCTGGGCGGCGCTGTCGGGAGATCCCGAGGACATCTTCAAGACCGACGCCAAGGTCAAGGAGCTGATGCCTGACGACAAGCACCTGCACAATTGGCTCGACATGGCCAGGGAGCGCATCAAGTTTCAGGGCCTGCCGGCGCGGATCTGCTGGGTCGGGCTCGGCGATCGCGATCGCCTGGGCCTTGCCTTCAACGAGATGGTAGCGCGCGGCGAATTGAAGGCCCCCATCGTGATCGGGCGCGATCATCTCGACAGCGGCTCGGTGGCGAGCCCCAACCGCGAAACCGAAGCGATGAAGGACGGGTCGGACGCCGTGTCCGACTGGCCCTTGCTCAACGCGCTGCTCAATTGTGCCAGCGGCGCGACCTGGGTGTCGCTGCATCATGGCGGCGGCGTCGGCATCGGCTATTCCCAGCATGCCGGCATGGTGATCGTCGCCGACGGGACGCCGGAGGCGGCGAAGCGGATCGCGCGCGTTCTCTGGAACGACCCTGCCAGCGGCGTCATGCGCCACGCCGACGCCGGCTACGACACCGCGATCGAATGTGCCCGCGACAAGGGGCTCGATCTGCCGAGCCTGCGCTAGTCCAGGCGCGACTCAGGCCACGACCCTGGCTCCGGCGCCGCCAAGGCGCTGGCGTTCCTTTGCGAGATACTCGTCGATCGCGTCGCCGTGCATGGGCTTGGCGAAGTAGTAGCCCTGGATGAAGTCGCATCCCAGCCGGCGCAGGGTGTCGAGCTGAGCGCGGGTCTCGACGCCCTCGGCGACGCAGGCGATCTCCATGTCGTCACAGAGGCCTGTGAGGGACTTGATGATCTTGTGGCTCACTGCATTGTCATTGACGTCGGCGATGAAGCTGCGGTCGATCTTGATCTTGTCGAGCGGGAGCCAGTGCACGTGGCTCAGCGAGGAATAGCCGGTGCCGAAATCGTCCAGCGAAATGCCGCAGCCCATCGCCTTCAATGCCGCGATCGACTGCTGCGCGCGTACGAAATCGAAGGTGACGGCGGTCTCGGTGATCTCGAAATCGATCCGGTGCGGCGGCAACCCGCTCTTCTCCACGATGGTGATCAGAGGCAGGACGCCCTCGGGTGAGCAGATGTCGTGGGCGGACAGGTTGAACGACAGGCGGATGTGGTCGGGCCAGGTCCTGGCCGTCGCGAGCGCGCGCACCAGCAGCGCCTGCGTCAGCGGCCGGATCAGGCCGATGCGCTCGGCGGCGGGAATGAAGTCGGCCGGCGAAACCAGGCCGAGGCGGGAGCTGCGCCAGCGCGCCAGAACCTCGAAGCCGGCGGTGTGCTCGCTCATGGCGTCCACGATCGGCTGGAACACCAAGTCCATCTCGGTGCTGAAATCGGCGGTGCGCAGCAAATTCTCGATGACGCCGCGGCTGCGGATCTCGGCCTCGAGCTCGCCCGAGAAGATCACGGTGCGGCCGCGCAGATGGCGCTTGGCGTGATAAAGTGAATAGTCGGCGCATTCATAGAGCGCTTCCGCCGTCGTTGCCGATTGCGGGAATAGCGCGAAGCCGATCGAGCAGGACAGCCCGGTATGGGCGGTGTCGAGCTGGTAGGGCAGCTTGACCTGGTCACCAACGCGTTCGCCGAGCCGCATCAGATTCGCATCGTCAGGGTCGCCGCACACGACGAGGCCGAACTCGTCGCCGCCGAGCCTGGCGAATTCCACCCGCTGCGGGCCGAAGCCCTCGCAGACTTCGCGGATGCGCCGGCCCGCCTCGATCAGAACGCGGTCGCCGACCGAATGGCCGTAATTGTCGTTGATCGGCTTGAAGCCATCGAGGTCGATGATCCCGACCGCGACGCGAACGTTCCTGCGCTCGGCATCGGTGAACGCGCTCGACAGCTCGGCGAAGAAGCGGCGGCGGTTCGGCAGTTCGGTCAGGGAATCGAGGTTGGCGAGGCGGAAGTTCTCGTCCGAGAGGGCTTGGGTCGCCGCCTGCTGCGCCAGCAGCGATTTGCGGCTCGCGACGAGATCGGCGAAGTCGCGATAGTAGATGAACAGCACCGTCACCATCGCCCCCGACACGAGCAGATTGTTGACGGCGATCGCCTTCAGCGTCGGCTCGCCGGTGGCCCAGAAGAACAGCACATAGGGCACGTCGACGACCAGCGTCACGATCAGTGCCGCCGAGCGCAGATGCATCAGCGAGAAGATGCAGCCGATCACGGTCACCGCCATGTAAAAGGCAACCTGGCTCTTGGCGAAGGGGTCGCCGTAAGGGTAGAGCGCGAAGGACCAGACTGTGAAGCCCGCGCCGATCGGCAATGTCATCCAGTTGGTGGCGCGCAGATTGCGTAGGATGTCGGCATCGGTGCGCACGAGGTGCCGTTGGCGCAGCCACCAGAAGGTGCGAAGCGCCGCGAGCGCGGTCAGCACGGATGGCACGATGAGCGTCAACCAGTCCGGCGCCACGCTCACATAGGTATAGGCGACAGCGATCGTGTTGCTCATGAGGATGAAATAGAGCAACGGGATCTGCTTGGAGAAGGCGTCGAATTGCGCGCGCGTGAGGTCGGGGTCAGCGGGCACGCGAAACAGCTGCAACGCGGCGGCGAGATGAGACTTCAAATTGGTGACAGGCATTGCAATACGAGCCCCGGATCCCCTTCAAAACGCTGGGGATGTTGCACGGCGAGGGTAAAGGTCGCGTTAGGCGGGTCTCGCAGGAAAAGCCGGCGAAGGTTGTACGCTACCGGGAGTTTTCCGGCCGCCTGCATTGGTGAGGCCGGGTTAACGATATGTGGCGGCGAAAACGAGCGTATCGATTGCAAAAGACCGCAAAAACGTTGGTGACGCTCTGCTAACCATCGGTGTCGGCGCAGCATTCTGTCGCATCGCCAATGGTGCGAGGCGATCTGCTCGCACACCTCTCTTTGTCGAGGAAAGGTGTGCGGATGCCCGGATGACCGCTATTTCTTCTCGAGCGCGGCGGTCTGCTTGGCGAGCTGCTTGTCGAAATCCTCCGACAGGGTTGTGGCGTAGGCTGCGAGCTCACCCGGCTTGACGAACGGGTTCGGTGCGCCGTCCTTCATTTCGGCACGCTTGGCCTGCATGCCATAGACCTCCGGATGCGGCCCGAGCAGCACGTCGATCTTCATCGCCTTCACCTTGGCGTAGGTCGCACGGTAGTCGTCGACGATTCCGGCATGGGTCGGCTGGCCGACCAGCTTGTTAAGAGCCACCGTGCCGCTACAGAAGAACAGCACCTTGCGGTCCTGATTGCCGTCCTTGACGGTCATTTCCCAGCTCGTGCAGCCCGGCGAGTGGCCAGGAGTCGCATGCGCGGTCAACGTGGTGTCGCCGAGCGTGACCTGGTCGCCTTCCTTCACGGCGCGATCGACCTTCACTGTGGGGAAGGCGAGATCCTCGTTCTTCTCGTCGCCAGGATAATAGCCGCCCTCCAGCAGCGGCTTGTCGCGTTCACCGGCCACGAGCTGTGCACCGGTCTCCTTCTTGATCTCGGCGAAGCCGCCGGTGTGGTCGAAATGCGCGTGCGTATTGAGGATGATCTTGATGTCGGAGACCTTGAGACCGAGCTTGCCAATGTTGTCCTTGATCATGCCGGTGGATTCCGGAAGCGCCGTATCCATCAGGATCAGGCCCTGTGAGGTCTTGATGATGTAGACGGCGATGCCGTCACTGCCGACATAGTAGATGTTGCCGATCAGCTGGAACGGCTCGAACGGCGTGGTCCATTTCTTGGTGACCGCCGCAATGAAATCCTTGACGGTCTGCGCCTGCGCGCCGGTTGCGAGGAACGCCAATGCACAGAGCGCGGCCCTGAGCTTTTTCATCGTTTGTCTCCCAGATTGTTCTTGCAGATTGTTCTTGTCGTCTTGATCGGGCGCGGCCTTCGCGCGGCCGGCCGGCAAGCTACGTCGTGCGAGGTGCGGCAGCAACGGCCACATGTCTGAAAAATGTCGTGGCATGCGCGGAATAACCGTGCCCGTCCGTTTTGAGCATGGCGGCCATCGCTGCAACGCGGCCGGTTGGGGTTTGACCGCGCGCAGTCGGCTCGCCATACTTTGCCCCAAGGCGAGCCAGAAAGACTCGTCGGCATCGGGAGCTGAAATGACCAGATCATCCTCCGTCCTTGCGGGGACGCTGAGTTTCCTCGTCTCCTTCACTTCAATTGCCTACTCGCAGCCGGCCTGCGTCACCCAGAACATGGTGATGCCGCCTGGGGCCAACAGCACCGACAAGGCGGCCCCGTTCTTTATCGATACGACGGGTCTCGATTTCAAGACGGCGCCTCCGACGCGCGATCCATCCAATCCCAATTACCCGCGCGCGACCGAGCTTCCTGACGGAACGCTGCCGCCACCGGGTGCCGAGGGCAATTTTATCATCGGCCCCACCCACAATCCTGCGCCGGAGACGATCGCGAGGGAGGGTGTGCCGCGCGGGACGACAAAATCCTTCACGCTGCCGTCGAAGGAGAGCACCATCTACAATCCCGGCTTGATCCGCGACGACGTCGCCGGCTGCACCAACTCCTCGATCATGACGACCGTCACGGCGCCGGAGGACAAGTCGCACATGATCGTCACCACCAGCCATCCCGGCGTCTGGTCGCGCACCATCGACGTCTATGTGCCGGCGCAATATGTGCGCGGCACCGAGGCGCCGTTCATCGTGGTCGGCGACGGCGGCTCGAACGCCTACAAGGATCTCGCCACTACGCTCGACAATCTGATCGCGCGGCGGCGCGTGCCGCCGATGATCGCGATCCAGATCGGCAATGGCGGGCAGGACGCGCAGGGCAGTCAGCGCGGCCGCGAATATGACGCGGTGTCAGGGGCCTACGCGCAGTTCGTCGAGCGTGAAGTGCTGCCGCTGGTCGAAAAGAATGCCGACGTCAAGCTGACCAGAAATCCCGATGGGCGTGCGACCATGGGGCTGAGTTCGAGCGGTGTGGCAGCCTTCACCATGGCGTGGTTCTATCCCGATCTCTATCACCGCGTGCTGGCGTTCTCGCCGACCATGGTCAACCAGCAATGGCCGCACGACCCGTCGCTGCGCGGCGGCGCCTGGGAATATCACAGCGCATGGACGGGGCCGGCCACACCCAATCTCATTTCCAAGGCTGGCGTGCTCACGCCGGCCGAGCCGCCCGGCGTGCCGCTGATCGTCGCTGCGCCGGCCAAGCCGATCCGCTTCTGGTTCTTCGGCGGCGACCAGGACCTGTTCTATCCGAACCCCACCATTCCCGACGGCATGCACGACTGGACCCTCTCCAACGCGCTGATGGCCAAGGTGCTGGCCGAGAAGGGCTACCACTATCAGTTTCTGTTCGTGCGCAACGCCAAGCACGTCGACCGCCCCACGATCGCGCAGACGCTGCCGTCGGCGCTGGAGTGGGTCTGGAAGGGCTATCCTATTCCCTAAGCGAAAGGCATAAAGGGTCAGGCGAGAGCGGCCTGGCGTTCCCGCATTGGTTCGCGGACCCGGTCGGGTTTGCCCGGCTCGGCGAGCCGCGTAAAACTGCGCTGGCTTGCATGCGCGGGTGCTTCGACAATCACGCCCTCGCAAACGATCTGTCCGCCGAGCATCCTGAATTCCAGCTTGTCGTAGCGCGGCATCGTCTCGCCGGGCGCCGGCGGCAGCAGCCCGACGCTCCCCTGGATGTTCAGCGTGGCATCACCGGCGCCGTGAAGCCGCGGATTCCACATCCTGATCCCGGTCTCCGCCCAGCGCTGCCGGATCAGCGCGGCGCGGTCGGCGGGTTCTGCGATCTTTGCACGAATCTTCGGTGCGCCAGTGATCTCCGGAGCGGGGGCCTCGAGGGCCGGCTCCGGCGCAACATCCGTGACGACGCTGGGCGTGTCGTCGGCGACTTTCGCGGCGCTGGGGGAGGAATCGCTGTCGATGCTATCCTCAGCGACATGCTCCGCCGAGATTTCGCGATCGGCAAGCGCCACACACGCATCGTCAAGAGTTGAGCGAGTATCCACGTCGACGGTAGCGGAATGCTCGTCGTTGGCGGCGAGAGCGGGGGCATCAACCGGGACGATCTCGACCGCGGCATCGGCGGACGAGGCCTCCTCCGCGACAACGGGCTCAACGCCGTCCGCGAGTTCGGAAGATAGATCGCTGTTGATGATGAGTTCGGGGACGTCGACCGGCTCGCGCACGACCTCGATGGTCGCGACCGACGCTTCCTCCACGACGACCGGCTCGACGCCCGCCGCCGTCTCCCGGGAGGATTCGTCGCTGCCGCTGATATCGGCTGCCGCTTCCGACGGGCTCTCCGCGATGACAGGGCTGGCGCTGTCGTCTTCGGCCGAAGCCGCGACCGCGGCGTCGCAGTGCGACGTATCCACGCCGATGCTGGTGTCGAGAACCTCCGCGGCTACTGCAATGTCAGCAACAATGGCGGATGAGGCGTCTGCGGTATCAGGCGCGACCGCGATGCTGCCGCCGTGCGGCGCAGGCCGAAGCCGGGTCAACGCCCATTTCACCGCGGGGATGCGGCGCAGCAACGATATCAGTCTCGAAAGCACTGGGAGTTGTCCAAGAGGTACTCGGCTTGAGGCCATCGCTGATTCGCCAGCAATGTAAAAATCCCCGGCTGTCACACTGATGTCAATGTAGGTGGGACCAATTGCAGAACATCCAAGCCTTTAGAGCGCGCGGCTGCGAGTTAGCCGGCGTGACTTTAGTCAAGCTGCAGCCCCGCCAACACGCTTCGTTCGACACCAAGACCTTCGCGTATGACATCGGCGAGCTTTGGCGGCACGAAGACTCTTGGAGAGGGGACGATCGCCCCTCTCCGGACTTCCGATCGATGCAAGCCTACTTTCCGGAGCCCGCGCCGCCGCCGGCCTGGCTGCCCATGTTGTTCGTGTTGCTGCCGCCGGCCGACGGAGTCTGCTTGCCCTTGCTGTCGGCGGCCTCGTTCTGCATGTTCGACGACGCGCCGGTCGTCATGCCCTTGGTCGCGGGGCCCCGCGACGAAGGGCCGACGTCGCCATGGCCGGATGCGCCTGGGGCGGGTTGTGTCTGCGCAAAGGCGCCGCCGGTCGCCAGCGCCATGATGCATGCGGATGCCAAAATGATCTTCTTCATCTGGTTTCCTCCTGGGTTGACTTGAAGACAACTTGCGCGCGGAGCGGACGTTCCTCACAGGGAAGCGTCGCGAGGATCATGACCAAGCACGTTGCGGTGCTTGTCGAGGTTCCCTGTACGGCTCTATCGACGGTAGAGTTTGGAACATCGGGCATCTGGTGTAAGGACGAGGCATGAAAAAGATAATGACTCTCGGAGCGATTCTGCTCTGGTCCACGATCGCAGTCGCGCAGGAGCGCGCCATCACCGTGGCCTCGACGACGTCGACGGAACAGTCGGGGCTGTTCGGTTACTTGCTGCCGCTGTTCTCGAAGGCCGCGGGCATCGACGTGAAGGTCGTTGCCGTCGGTACGGGCCAGGCGCTCGACATCGGGCGGCGCGGCGATGCAGACGTCGTGTTCGTCCATGACAGGCCCGCCGAGGACAAGTTCATGTCCGAAGGGGAGGGCGTGAAGCGCTTTGATGTCATGTACAACGACTTCGTCATTGTCGGGCCGAAGAGCGATCCCGCGAAGATCGCCGGCGGCAAGGACGTGGCCGATGCGCTGCGCAAGATCGCCGCCGCGAAGGCGCCGTTCATCTCGCGCGGCGACAAGTCCGGCACGCACGCGGCCGAGCTACGGCTGTGGAAGGAGGCAGGCATCGACCTCGGTGCCGCCAAGGACGGCTGGTATCGCGAGATCGGTCAGGGCATGGGCCCGGCACTGAACATGGCGTCGTCGTCCAATGCCTATCTGCTGTCTGACCGCGGCACCTGGTTGTCATTCAAGAACCGCGGCGAGCTTACCGTCCTGACGGAAGGCGACAAGCGGCTGTTCAACCAGTACGGCGTCATGCTGGTCAATCCGGCCAAGCATGCGAACGTGAAGGCGCAGGACGGGCAGGCCTTCATCGACTGGCTGATCTCTCCTGGGGGGCAGGAGGCCATCGCCGGCTACAAGGTCGGGGGCGAGCAGCTATTTTTCCCCAACGCGTCCCACTAGCAGGAAGGCGACGGTGGACACTGCGACGCTGAGTGCGAGCAGGATCAGCCCGAGCCCGAGCGCCAGCGGCAGGTCGCCCTTGCTGGTCTCCAGCGCGATCGCCGTCGTCATCGTGCGCGTGAAACCGCGGATGTTGCCGCCGACGATGAGGATGGCGCCAACCTCCGCGATCGCGCGCCCGAAGGCTGCTAGAAAGGCCGTCAGCAGCGAGGTCCGGCCCAGCGCGAACAGCAAGCCGATGCTGCGCAACGTCGACAGCCCGTCGATCCGCGCCAGGTCGCCATACTCCGCCCACAGCAGGCTCGCCGGCCGGTGGACGAGTGCAACCACGATCGGTGTTGCGAGCAGCGATTGCGCAATCACCATGGCCGTTGGCGTAAACAACAGGCCGGCGGCCCCGAACGGGCCGGATCGTGACAGCAAAAGATAGAGTGCGAGCCCGACCACGACCGGCGGAAGACCAAGCAAGGCATTGGTGAGGACGATGATGACCTGCCGCCCGCGGAACCGGGTGATCGCAAGCAGCGCCCCGAACGGCGCCCCGATCAGAAGCGCGAGGATGCTGGCGGTGAGGCTGACGCGCACCGACAGCCCGACGATGGCCAGAAGCTCCGCATCGGCCTCGCCGATCAGCGTGAACGCGGCGCCGACGGATCGCGCGAAGTCGTTCATCCGTGCCTGAGCTTCGGCGCCCGCCGCGATGTCTCGCGTGCGCCGATTTCGGGACTGCGGAGGTGATTCACGTTTATTTCCCTGAGGGGATCGTCCTGCAAAGCAGGCGGCGGAGCGGTTTGGTAACCCGAATTGGACCGGAAATCAAAGCCTTGCGCAGCATGGCACGAGGTGGCGTTCGGCCTCATCGTTTTGACTTTGCCCGATGCGGGGACCGTCGGGGCTCAGATCAAGCCGCGCAGCACTTCAATAAGCCGGGCACACTCTGCCTCCGTTCCGACCGTGATGCGCAGGAAGTTCTCGATGCGTGGCTTGCCGAAATGCCGGACCAGAACGCCACGCTGGCGAAGCGCTGCCGCGAGATCTGCTCCGCTCCGGCTTCGATGGCGCGCGAAGACGAAGCTGGCGAGCGACGGCAACACCTCGAAGCCGAGTTGTCTGAGGTCGCGGGCCAAGGTTTCGCGGCTCGCGATGATACGGGCACGGGTGTCTCGGAACCAGCCGTCGTCCTCGATGGCGGCGGCGGCGCCGGCGATCGCGAGGCAATCGACGGGATAGGAGTTGAAGCTGTCCTTCACGCGTTCCAGCGCTTCGATCAGCGGTCGTTGGCCGATGGCAAAACCAACCCGCAGGCCAGCGAGCGAGCGCGACTTCGAGAAGGTCTGGATGACCAGCAGATTGTCGTGGCGTGCAACCAGCGGCACGGCGCTCTCGGCGCCGAAATCGACATAGGCCTCGTCCACCACCACCAGCCGGTCCGGCTGTTCGGCGAGCAGCGATGCGATTGCGTCGCGCTGAAGGGCAATGCCGGTAGGAGCGTTCGGATTGCAGAGGAGGATGGCACTCGATGGCCGCCTGTAGTCGGAGATATCGATCCTCATCGCAGCATCGAGCGGCACCTCGTCATGCGTTATTCCATAGAGGCCGCAATAAACAGGGTAGAAGCTGTAGGTGACGTCGGGGAATAGAAGCGGTGGTTCGTGCTTCAGAAGCGCCTGGAAGGTGTGGGCCAGAACCTCGTCGGA
Organism: Bradyrhizobium sp. MI1.10; assembly: GCF_055811035.1. NCBI lineage: Bacteria > Pseudomonadati > Pseudomonadota > Alphaproteobacteria > Hyphomicrobiales > Nitrobacteraceae > Bradyrhizobium > Bradyrhizobium sp. MI1.10. Next base: position 12,889 of record NZ_JBVVPN010000005.1, on the reverse strand, counting down.
GCCGTTGCCGACGAACACTTGCTCGGGCGCCACATCGCAATGGGCCGCGATCGCCTCACGCAGGCGCGTTGCGCGCGGATCGGGATAAAGGCGCAGCCGCTCCACGGCCGCTGCGATCGCCGCCAGCACGCGCGGCGAGGGCGGGTAGGGATTCTCGTTGGTATTGAGCTTAACGATGCCGTCCTGCTTGGGCTGCTCGCCGGGGACGTAGGGCGAAAGCGTGTGGACGACCGGACTCCAGAAACGGCTCATGATCTCCAATCCGAATGTGATCGGGCACAGTAGGGTATACGGGAGCTCCGCGGAAGTGCGCCTGCATTCAGCAATCCCAGGCAAATCTGCACGAGGCTTACTGCCGGAGACGTTCCCAAGCGCGCCCCCTATGCTAGGGTCATCGCACCACCGCCCAGAATGAAAACAAGAACGAAGGCTGACGCGCCCCAGGCGCGGAACGGCCGAAAAGAGAGGAACACATGCCGGGTGCAGCCCTTCCCACCGCTCCCTCGATTCCGACCGCGCCAGTGACCTCAGCCGTTCTCGACCGCTTGCGGGCCATCGTCGGCGACAAAGGCCTGATCCTGGACGAGCAGGACAAGCTGCCCTTCGTGACCGACTGGCGCGGCGAGTTGGCGGGGCAGGCGGCGGCGGTCGTGCGTCCGGCCAGCACCACGGAAGTCTCCGCTGTCGTCAAGCTCTGCTACGACAACGGCATTGCCATCGTTCCGCAAGGTGGCAACACCGGCCTGATGGGCGGCGCTACGCCGTGGCCCATGCACCGCGGCATCGTGCTGTCGCTCGGTCGCATGAACCAGGTGTTGAATATCGATCCCGTCGGCTATGCCATGACTGTGGAGGCAGGCTGCATCCTCGAGACGCTTCAGGACACAGCCGCGCGCCACGACCGGCTCTTTCCGCTCAGCCTCGGTGCTCAGGGCTCGTGCATGATCGGAGGCAATCTGTCGACCAATGCCGGCGGCGTGCAGGTGCTGCGTTATGGCAATGCGCGAAATCTGGTGTTGGGTCTGGAGGTCGTGCTGGCTAATGGCGATATCTGGGACGGCCTGCGTGCGCTCAAGAAGGACAACACCGGCTATGACCTCAAGCATCTGTTCATGGGCGCCGAAGGGACGCTCGGCATCATCACCAAGGCGGTGCTGAAACTCTGGCCAGCGCCGAAAGACGTATGCACGGCATGGCTTGCAATCCGCGATCCCAAGGCTGCCATCGACCTTCTGTCGGAGGCGCATGCCGCTTCCGATGACAATGTCGGCTCCTGTGAGCTCATCAGCCGTGCGTGCACCGACATGGTGCTGCGCCACATTCCCGGCACTCAGGATCCTCTCAAGGCTGAGACCGAATGGTATCTCCTTCTCGAATGGTCGTCGGCTCGGCCACGGCAGGACGGAGGCACGGGCATGTCGGACAGGATGGAGCAGTTCCTGGCCGACCAACTCGCGGCCGGCCGGGTGCTGGATGCGGTGATCGCGCAAACCGAAACGCAGTCGCGCAACATGTGGCGGATTCGCGAGAGCGTGGCCGAGGCATCGCGCACCGAAGGGCCGGGCTTGAGCTACGACGTGTCCGTCGCGGTCTCCAGGATTCCCGAGTTTATCGACAGCGGTCTCGAGGCCGTGCTCGCCATCCTGCCGGCGATCCGCCCCTATCCGCTCGGCCATATCGGAGACGGCAATGTGCACTTCTCCTTCATGGGTCCGAAGGGCATGGACCTCGATACGCTCAACCAGTACTCCGCGGCGATCACACGGGCCGTCAACGACCTCGTCACCTCGATGGGCGGCTCGATCTCGGCGGAACATGGCATCGGCATCGAGAAGCTCGACGAGCTCCAGCACTATCGCTCCCGGATCGAGCTCGACATCATGCGCACGATCAAGCGGGCGCTCGATCCCAAGAACATCATGAATCCGGGCAAGGTGCTTCGTCTCGGTTGAGGCGCGCCCACCTTGAGCCCGGTGCTCCCGAACGCTCGGCGCTCCCGGAGACGGGATGCCGCGGATGGCCGGGCCAAACAGGCCAGGAGGTCGCCAAATCATGTCGTTTCGCGACCGAAAGGCGGCTTTATTCCCGCCTTGGATGCTTTAAGGAAGGGACAAGATCAGGTCGCACCCGCCCGGGGGCGGTGCTAGACCCTGATGCAGGAACAATGGGGCGGGGCCGGTAGGGCACGTCCGTAAGGATAAAGGATTTGAGGCAATGATCCAAACCGTTGGCATCATCGGGGCAGGGACCATGGGGAACGGCATCGCGCAGATTTGTGCCGCGGCCGGGCTTTCGGTCGTGATGGTCGATATTTCCGATGCGGCGGTGAACCGCGGGATTTCGACGGTCGGCGGCAGCCTCGAGCGCCTGGTCAAGAAGGAGAAGATGTCGGCGGGCGATCGCGACGCCACGCTCAAGCGCATCACCGGCACCACCGATCGCGCCAAGCTCGTCGATTGCGATCTCGTCATCGAGGCCGCGACCGAGAACGAGGAACTCAAGGTCAAGATCCTGAAGGATCTCTGTGCGACGCTGTCGCCGCGCACGCTGCTCGCCACGAACACCTCGTCGATCTCGATCACGAAGCTCGCCGCCGCGACCGACCGCCCCGACCGCTTCATCGGCATGCACTTCTTCAATCCGGTTCCGGTCATGGCGCTGCTGGAGCTCATCCGCGGCTTGCAGACTTCCGACGACACCCACGCCAAGGCGCTCGATTTCGCCAAGCGCGTCGGCAAGGTGGCGATCACGGCCAAGAACAGCCCGGGCTTTGCCGTCAACCGCATCCTGTGCCCGATGATCAACGAGGCGATCTTCGCGCTGCAGGAGGGGATTGCGACGGCGGAAGAGATCGATGCCGGCATGAAGCTCGGCTGCAACCATCCGATCGGGCCGCTGGCGCTCGCCGATCTCGTCGGGCTCGACACCATGTTGTCGGTGATGGAGGTCTTTTATAAAGGCTTCAACGACCCCAAATACCGTCCAGCTCCCCTGCTCAAGGAAATGGTCGACGCCGGCCATCTCGGCCGCAAGACGGGGCAGGGCTTTTACACCTACGGCGCCTGACAATGGCGCAGGCGGCGGGCGTTGAGTGCTCGCCGCCGGCCCCCGCGATTTGCGCTGCGACAAAGACGCCGCGCGCAATCGGCCTGACAATGTCGAACGGGCGTCCTGCGGGAACAACGGAACGGATAACAAGGGACATGTCGGATCGACTGAAGGCCGAGCGCGAGGCTGCGGCCGCGCGGCGGAATTTGCTGACCCAGGACGCGATCGAGCGCACGGGGATCACCGAAGAGATGATCGGGGAACTCGTGACCCGTTTCTATGGCCGCGTCCGCGAGGATGCGCTGCTGGGGCCGGTGTTCGCGATCGTGCAGAATTGGGACGAGCATCTGGCCAAGCTCCGGGATTTCTGGTCGTCGGTCGTGCTGATGAGCGGCCGCTACCATGGTTCGCCGATGCGGGCGCATATGCCACTGAACCTGGTCGGGGATCATTTCGACCGCTGGCTCGATTTGTTTGAACAGACCGCGCGCGAGGTCTGCCCGCCGCAGGCAGCCGCGCTGTTCATCGACAGGGCGCGCCGCATCGCCGACAGTTTCGAGATGGCGTCGGCGACCTTGGCCGGACGCATCGCTGCGCCGCGTCACGTGCTCCGCTCCTAGAATACAGAATGCCTGCCTGAGAAATGCGCAGCCGCATTGATGGCGCTACGATCGCGCCGAGCGTCGGCGCATTGCACCAATACCGGCAGCATTGATCTGATCTGCAAAATCATCATGCCGGTCGCGTAGCGTGACGTTGCAATTAGAAAAATGCGCGCAAATGCGCGTGTTCGCGTTCAATCAGTGCGAGCATAACCGTGTGATGCACTGCGGGAAAAAATCTTTGCCTTTTTTTCGGCAGAGTTCCAGCGCCTGCTTGTGAACATGTCGAGTGCATCGTTCAACCCATCCTCTTCATCCTCCGACAACACAGCGGAATCCGAAGCTGACGCTTGCACGGAGCAAACCCGGCGGGCACTCTTGAAGAGTGCGCTGGCCACCACGGCGTGCTTCGCCTGTTCCACGCAGGTCCACGCGGGCGAGGATGGGCCCGGCTCCGACGAGCGGCCTCAGAAGGGCGATCTGCTCGTGTTCTCCGAAGGCGATCAGGAGGGAAAGCCCGTCACCGCGGCCGCTCTGTCGGCCGGCGGACCGCCGGTGCATGCCTGGCCGAAAGATCCAAAGACATCGGTCGTGCGCAGCGCCTCGCGCCTCAACGAGATCTTGATCATCCGCCTCGACCCCGCCGAGCTCGACGAGCAGACAAAAGCGCGCGCCGTCGACGGCATCCTCGCCTATTCGGCAATCTGCTCGCATGCCGGCTGTCCTGTCACGGCGTGGGTGAAGAGCGATGTCGGCGACAAGGAAGTGCTCAAATGCATGTGCCACAACTCCGAATACGATCCTCGCGCGGGCGCGCAGGTCGTGTTCGGGCCGGCGCCGCGACGGCTCGCTGCGCTGCCGCTGGCGCTGGCTGACGGCTCGCTCAGCGTCGCCGGAAACTTCGTCGGAAAGGTAGGTGGCGCGCAGCCGGGATGATGGGCGTGCGGGTTGTGCCCGCGTCATGAGAGACCGCATCCGCCGATGGGTGGACGACGGGACGAACGACAAGAATTCAAAACAAGAATTCAAAACGGATGAAAAAGGGGAACGCCATGACCAGGAAGCAGTGGTTACTGTCCGGCTTCGTCGCCTTCACGTGTCTTGCATCGACTCTTGCCTCGACCGCCGCCGTATCAGGCCAGATCGAGAACTACGCGCCGGTCACCGCGCAGCGGTTGGAAAACCCGGAACCCGCCAATTGGATGCTCTACCGGCGGACCTATGACGGGCAGGGCTACAGCCCGCTCGACCAGATCAACACCTCGAATGTGAAGAACCTCACCCCGGTCTGGACCTTCGCGACCGGCGTGGTCGAAGGTCACGAGGCGCCGCCGATCGTCAACAACGGCGTGATGTTCGTTGCGACCCCGATGGGGCAGGTGATCGCGCTGAACGCCAAAACGGGCGACGAATATTGGCGCTACAAGCGGCAGCTTCCCGACGACCTATTCCAGTTGCATCCGACCAGCCGCGGCGTCGGCCTATGGGAGGACAAGCTCTATCTCGCCACCACAGACGACCATGTCGTCGCGCTCGATGCCAAGACCGGCAAGGTGGTGTGGGACACCAAGGTGCAGGACTACAAGAAGGGCCAGTACATGACCCTGATGCCGCTGATCGTCGACGGCAAGGTCATCGTGGGCGGCTCCGGCGGCGAGTTCGGCGTGCGCGGCTATGTCGCCGCCTACGATGCCAAGGACGGCAAGGAGCTGTGGCGGACCTATACCATCCCGGGCGAAGGCGAACCCGGCCACGACACCTGGCAGGGCGAGGACTGGAAGAACGGCGGCGGCTCGGCCTGGATGACCGGTAATTACGACAAGGACACCAAGACGATCTATTGGGGCGTCGGCAACGCCGCGCCGTGGCCCGGCGAGATGCATCCCGGCGACAATCTCTATACCTCCTCGGTGCTCGCGCTCGATCCGAACACCGGCAAGATCAAGACCCATCACCAGTATCACCAGAACGATTCCTGGGACTGGGACGAAGTCGAAGCGCCGATGTTGATCGACCTGCAACGCGACGGCCGCAACATCAAGAGCCTGGTCCATCCGGGACGCGATGCGATCTTCTGGATACTCGAGCGCACGCCGACCAAAATCAACTACGTCGCCGGCTGGCCGTTCGTCTCCACTGACGTCTGGAAGGGCATCGACGCCGAGAGCGGCAGGCCGATCGTCGATCCCGCGCACAAGCCCGTGGTCGGCAAGCGCGTGGAGTTCTGTCCATCGCTGTGGGGCGGCAAGGATTGGCCGTCGGCGGCCTACAGCCAGAAGACCGGCCTCGTCTACGTGCCCGCCAACGAGAATTTCTGCGGTGGGTTCACCGGCGAGAAGGTTCCGCTCAAGCCCGGCGAGCTCTGGCTCGGCACCAAGCCGGAGGACATCGGCCTGAAGACGAAGCCGGGTGCCGATCATTTCGGCGAGCTCCAGGCTTGGGATCCCGCCACGGGCAAGAAGGTGTGGCAGCACAACTTCCCCAAGTCGCAGCTGTTCGGATCGGTGACGGCGACCGCAGGCGATCTCGTCTTCGTGGGCGGGACCAACGACCGCAACTTCCGCGCCTTCAACGCCAAGAGTGGCGAGCTGCTCTGGGAGCAGAAGACCAACTCCGGCATCATGGGCATGCCGGTGTCCTATGAGATCGACGGCACGCAATACATCGCGATCCAGTCGGGATGGGGCGTGGATGCGCAGCGCATCCAGGATGCACTCGTGACCAACAATATCGGCATCGAAGCCAACGTGCCGCAGGGCGGCGTGATCTGGGTGTTCGCGCTGAAGAAGTAAGCTCCGCTGGCGGATCGAAAGAAGCGGAGTGTCAGGGGGCAAATGCGGCGGACGGCAACGTCCGCCGCATTTTGCGTCGGCGTCCTCCCTTCTCCCCTTGCGGGAGAAGGTGGCGCGAAGCGCCGGATGAGGGGTTCTATCCGCGCATCACAATGTGCGAGACTCACGCAGGCATACCCCTCACCCAAGCGGGGTCGTGGCAACCGGCGTCGCTGCCCTCTCCCGCAAGGGGAGAAGGCATATCGCTGCGCTTCGGCGAAGAAGTAGATCCGACAATCACGGCGTCAAAACGCCGATGCGCGAGATCGCTACTTCCCCTCGCGCTCGACCTTGTCCTTTGCCTTCTGGTTCATCTCGCGAACCTTGGGATCGGGATTGTGCTGCCCGGTGGTCTGGCTGGTCGAGGGCGGCGTGGCATTGGCGTTGGGCAGAGAGTTCTGGTCCGGCGTGCTGGGGCGCGTCGCCGTTGTCGGCGGCGTGGCGTTGCTCTGGGCGTATGCGCCTGCGGCAGTCAAGAAAAAGGCGCTCGACAGCAAGGAGACTGCGAGCGCCCTTGAGATGTTGGTCATCGATCTGCTCCTGTCAGATCAATGCAAACGGCGCGAGGCCGCCTTGTGTTCCCGCCTTTATGCTTCCAATTGCTTGCCGAGCGGAAGGCTGCGGATGCGCTTTCCGGTCGCGGCGAAGATGGCGTTCATCAGCGCCGGCGCGAATGGCGGGACGCCGGGCTCGCCCACGCCGCTCGGCGGCGTGTCGGGTCCGGGCGGCACGATGTAGACGTTGGTCACCGCAGGGGATTCATCGATCCTGAGGACCTGGAAGTCGTCGAAGTTCTTCTGCTGCACCTTGCCGTCCTTGAAGGTGATCTCGCCGTATTTTGCGAGACTGAGCCCCATGATCGCCGCGCCCTCGATTTGTGAGGCGATGCGCTCCGGGTTGACATAGGTGCCGCAGTCAATGGCGGTGTCCACCCGCGGCACCGTCAGCTTGCCCTTGTCGTCGACGGCCACCTCGACGATGGTCGCGATATAGCTGACGAAGCTGCGGTGCACGGCGATACCGAGGCCATGGCCCTTCGGCACCTGACGGCCCCATTCGCCTTTCTCGGCGACCAGCTCGACCACCTTGCGCAGGCGCGCGGTGTCGATTGGATAGCTGTCCAAGGGCTCGCCGTAGTTCCACATGTCCTTCACTGCGGGCTTGACGATGCGCGGGCTGCCGATCAGCGCGAGCAGCGTCTCCTTCTGGTCGCGGCCGGTTGCATGGGCGATCTCGCCCACCATCGACTGGACCGCGAAGGCGCGCGGGATGTTCGAGACCGAGCGGAACCAGCCGATGCGGGTGAACGCCGCGGCCTCCGGGTTCTCGCAGGAGATGTTGGCGATCTCGAAGGGCATGTCGACGAGGCCCATGCCGAGCTCGAAAGGCGCCTGGTGCTTTGCATCTGCCGCAAACGTCGAGCCGATGCTCGGGGCCACGCTGCGATGGCGCCACGCGATCACCTTGCCGCTTTTGTCGAGCCCCGCCTCGATCCGTTCCACGGAGACCGTGTGCAGGAAATCGTGGCGGACGTCGTCCTCGCGCGTCCACTGCACCTTGACCGGGACGCCGAGCTCCTTCGACAGCAGCGCGGCCTCGAGCGCAAAGTCGCATTTCGACTTGCGGCCGAAGCCGCCGCCGAGCAGCGTGACGTTGACGGTGACATTGCCCTCGGGAATGCCGAGCGTCTTCGCAACGTCCTCGCGCGTGCCGCCCGGGCTCTGCACCGGCGCCCAGATCTCCGCCTTGTCGCCCTTGACGTCGGCGACCGCCACCGGCGGCTCCATGCTGACATGGGCAAGATGCGGCAGATAATATTCGCCGACGACGACCTTGTCGGCGCCCTTCAGAGCAGCCTCGGCGTCGCCTTCCTGGCGCACGACAAGGCCCGGCTTGCGCGAGGCCTCCTCGAGCTCCTTGCGGTAGGCGACGGAATCGTATTTGCCGTTGGCGCCGTCGTCCCAGGTCAGCTTCAGCGCGTCGCGTCCCTTGATCGCCGCACCGGTGTTGCGCGCAATCACGGCAACGCCGCCGAGCGGCTGGAATTTCGACGGCCACGGCCAGCCGCGCACCTGCATCACCTTCTCGACACCGGGGACCTTCAACGCCGCGTCCGGATCGAACGAGACCAGCTTGCCGCCGGTCACTGGCGGGCGCGCGATCACGGCATACTTCATGCCAGGCAGCCGGATGTCGGCGCCGTAACGCGCCTTGCCGGTGGTGATGTCGTGGAGATCGACGATGCCGATCTGGCCCTTGCCGAGATAGCGGAAGTCCTTGGGGTCCTTCAGCTTGAGCCCTTCGATGCTCGGCACCGGTTCCTTGGCGGCATCGGCTGCGAGCTCGCCGAAGCCAAGCTTGCGGCTCGTTGCGCTGTGGACGACCTCGTGATTGACGGCCTTGACCTCGGTTGCCGGCACACCCCAGCGTTTCGCGGCGGCTTGCTCCAGCATGGTGCGGGCGGAGGCACCGATCTGGCGCATCGGCATCAAATAATGCCGCGTGCTGCGCGAGCCATCGGTGTCCTGGTTGCCGAACTTGACCTCGTCGCCATGGGCCTGCTCCACCTTGACCCTGGCCCAGTCGGCTTCCATCTCCTCGGCCACGATCAGCGGCAGGCTGGTGCGCACGCCTGTGCCCATCTCGGCGCGGTGAGCAAGGATGGTGACGGTGCCGTCGGGTGCGACCGCGACGAATACGCGCGGATCGACCACGACGCCGTGCGGCATCTTGCCGGCGCCGGTCTCGTAGGCGAACGCCTGGCGCGACATCACGGGCGCCGCGAGCACGAAGCCGCCTGTGATGCCGAGCCCCTTCAGGATGCTGCGGCGCGAAACCTTCTCGACCTTGATGTTCTTCTCGAAGCCACGAAGCTTCTTCGGGTTGTCGATGAAATTCATGTCACACTCCCGTCGATGCGAGATGGACCGCATTCTCGATGCGCTGGTAGCAGCCGCAGCGGCAGATGTTGCCGGACATCGCTTCGCGGATCTGGTCGTGCGACGGCTTTGGGTTGTCCATCAGCAGCGCAGCCGCCTGCATGATCTGGCCCGCCTGGCAGAAGCCGCATTGGGGAACGTTGACTTGGCGCCAGGCCTTCTGCACCGGGTGATCACCGTTCGGATGCAGTCCCTCGATCGTCGTGATCTCGCGGCCGGCGACGTCGTTGATCGACGTGATGCAGGCGCGCACGGCTTCCTTGTCGACGATGACAGTGCAGGCGCCGCACAGGGCCTGGCCACAGCCGAACTTGGTGCCGGTCAGACCGGCCTCGTCGCGCAGGAACCAGAGTAGCGGGAGATCCGGGTCGCCGTCCCAGCTCTGTTCCTGGCCGTTGATCTTCACCTTGATCATGATCGTCCCTCGCTCTTCATAAGCTTGTTGATTTCAGATTTTCCAGATGCCGGTCGGTGCAATGTCCGCTGCGCGGCGTCGCATTCCAGCGGTCATCCCGCGCGGGCAGATCCCGGCAGGACTCAGGAATGCCAATGTCATGTCCGGATGTGTTCGATACCTCCCGTCGTGTTCTTGATTATTGAATTCGCGCGGCATCGTCACGTCGCGATCTTAGCAAGGATCGCTTCGGTCTAGCATTCACAGCCAAGTGTTCTCTAGTCAGCTGTTCTCGATGGGAAAAGATTGCAACGAAGGTTTGTCAAAAGCAGGGCGCCGCATCTCGCCGCGCGCATCTCGATATGGGGGACAACGAAAAAAAGCTTCGTCCGCCAGAACACCTGTGCGGACGAAGCAGGATGCCTCAGTCGAGGGAGGGAGAAACGCAAGCGCCGCGCACTTCAAGCGGGAAGTGGTGGCCCTGCGCAGTCATTCAGTGACCAGGACTGAGGGAGCTGACGGCCCCCACACAGGTGCAGTCGAGAAGCGGCGGCATCGCCGCGATCGTCCCGGCCGGCTCCGTCCGCTCGCTGGGTGTGGTGGAACCAGCGAGCGAATGGGGCGCGGCAAACGTCAGGCGGCCTTTGCTCAGGCGGCTTTGGCTTTCGCGACGTGGGTCGCGATCGCGTCCATCAGCGCCGGCGACAGGCAGTCATAGGGCTCAAGTCCAAGCTCCTTGAACCGAGCCCGTATTCCGCCCATCTGCTCCGGCTTCACGCCCGATTCGATCACCGACGAGACGAAGGCGGCGAATTGCGGCGCCTGCGAACCCTGCTCCTGGAACAGTTCGGGGTGAATGAAATCGAGGCCGTAGAACGGGTGACCCTTGTTCTCGATGCGGCCGTACATATGCGTGCCGCAGGCCTTGCAGGCGTAGCGCTGGATCGCCGCCGATGGATCGACGATCTGGAGCTTGTCGCCGTTCTCGAGCACGGTGACGTTCTGGCGGGGTACCACGGCGACGACGGAGAAATTCGCGCCCTGCGGTTTCCAGCACTTGGTGCAGCCACAGGCATGGTTATGCGCGACGTCGCCCTTGACGGCGACCTTGACCTGATGGTCGCTGCATTTGCATGCGAGCGTGCCGCCGGCGAAGCTGCCGCTGCCCTGTTTAATGCCGTTATCGATCGAGGGATGGAGTGCAACAGTCATGGGTCGATCCTCCTTGGGGTGACGCTTTTCGAGCTAGAACACGACGACTGAACGGATCGATTTACCCTCATGCATCAGGTCGAAGCCTTTGTTGATGTCTTCGAGCTTGAGCGTGTGGGTAATCATCGGGTCGATCTGGATCTTTCCGTTCATGTACCAGTCGACGATCTTCGGCACGTCGGTGCGGCCCCGCGCGCCGCCGAAGGCGGTGCCGCGCCAGTTTCGCCCGGTGACGAGCTGGAACGGGCGGGTAGCGATCTCCTTGCCGGATTCGGCAACGCCGATGATGATCGAGGTGCCCCATCCACGATGGCAGGCCTCCAGCGCCTGGCGCATCACCGTGGTGTTGCCGGTGCAGTCGAAGGTGTAGTCGGCGCCGCCGTCGGTCAGGGTCACGAGATGTGGGACGATGTCGCCGGTGATCTTCTTGGGATTGACGAAATCGGTCATGCCGAACCGGCGTCCCCATTCCTCCTTGGAGTCGTTGATGTCGACGCCGATGATCTTGTCCGCGCCAGCCATCTTGGCGCCCTGGATCACGTTCAGGCCGATGCCGCCGAGCCCGAACACGACCACGTTGGAGCCCGGCTCGACCTTGGCGGTGTTGACGACGGCGCCGACGCCGGTGGTGACGCCGCAGCCGATGTAGCAGCTCTTGTCGAACGGCGCGTCCTCGCGGATCTTGGCGACCGCGATCTCCGGCAGCACGGTGAAGTTCGAGAAGGTCGAGCAGCCCATATAGTGGTAGATCGGCTTGCCCTTGTAGGAGAAGCGGCTGGTACCGTCGGGCATCACGCCTTTGCCCTGCGTCGCGCGGATCGCGGTGCAGAGATTGGTCTTCTGGCTAAGGCAGCTTTTGCATTGCCGGCATTCCGGCGTGTAGAGCGGGATGACATGGTCGCCCGGCTTCACCGAGGTCACGCCAGGACCGATCTCGCGAATGATGCCCGCGCCCTCATGGCCCAGGATCGACGGGAAAATTCCCTCGCTGTCGAAGCCGTCGAGCGTGTAGGCGTCGGTATGGCAGATGCCCGTCGCCTTGACCTCGACCAGGACTTCGCCGACCTTCGGTCCTTCCAGATCGACTTCGACGATCTCGAGCGGCTTCTTGGCTTCGAAAGCGACGGCGGCACGTGTCTTCATCTTAAGCTCCTCAAATTCCAGCAGGGCGCCAAGAACCAGGTCCTGGTCGGGCTCCGCTCGTTCACTTCTTGCCCATGCACGAATCTTCGTTCTTGGTATAGGCGTCGTTCTTGTCCTCGTGCTTGCCGGGTCTTGTGCGGCCCCAGGCCTCGTTGGATCGGGCGCGCAGATAGACGTAGAGATCGTCCATGTAGCAGGCGACGTTCGGGTTATCGCCGAAAGCCGGCATCACGTTCTCTGCGGCAGTCGAGATGTTCTTGCGGCCGGAGGCGACGACGCCGAGAAAGTCGGCATAGCTCATCGTCTTCAGCGAATCCTTCAGCGCCGGGGCGTAGGTCGAGCCCATGCCATCCGGGCCGTGACACACATGGCAGTCCGAGTGATAGCGGCGGTATCCGGAATAGGTGTACCAGTCGACGGATCCGTCGGTGATCTTATAGGTTGGATTGCCTTCCTTGTCGGACCATTCGCCGGTTTCGTTCTGCTTGACGGCAGTCGGATCGCCTGAGCCGTCCGCGACGGCAATTCCCCCGGACGCGACCAAGAACATCGCAGCAATGGCAGAGCAGATTTTACGCAAGAGATTTTCCTCGGAAGGCATTCGGTGAGACGAGCCGGGGGGGGGGGGGGGGGCGCCCCCCCCCGCGGCGGCTCGGCCTCGGCGTCGTCGCGGCCTATTCGGATGCGGATAGCAATGCGCTTCATGTGCAACAGGCCGAT